>JAOULS010000118.1 GCA_029881895.1 Cyclobacteriaceae bacterium
TTTACATACCATTTTTCTATTCGACCTCCAATAACAGATTGGATGTTTTGAGGACGATGAGAGGGATTTAGTGCCGTTACATTTCCTCTACTTTGAATATTTTGTGTCCATGGTAAAAAAAGAACGATTAAAAATATTAGAAACGATAAAAATAATAATCGGGAAATAATTACTCTAGCCTTAAAATCCTTGATTAATGAAAAAGTGCTATACTTTTCAAATAATTTAGATTCGTTCAATTCATCTATATCTTGCATATCTAATATTTACTTTATATTAAATAAATTTTTCATCCACTCTTTTTTACTTAATTCATCATATGAATCCTCATCAACTATTTCACCTTTATCTATCACAATTACTCTGTCTAACATTGTCAAAACTTCAGGGTTATTACTGGCTGTAATAACCGTCCATCCAGTATTTTCATCAAACAGATATTCAATAAATTTTTTCCTAGTAGCTGATTTAAGATGACCTAAATTATCTTCTAATAAGATAAGCTTTGGTTTCTCGGCAATACAGCGCGCTAAAATTATTTTTAATCGTATACTTTGTGGTAATGTCCTTCCTTCGGACAATACCATAGTATCAAACCCATTTGGAAGCGATTGTATATACTCTAAAAAATCGATAGGTTCACAAGCTTTGAGTACTTCTTCAAGGGGAATTTCTTTCTTCCCCATGGAGATATTTTCATAAATTGTACCTTCAAATATTATGTTTTCCCTCAAATTGTCTCCAATCATTCCCCTAAGTGCACCAATATTAATGTTACTCAAAGGAAAACCATTATAGGTTACAGCGTCTGTTGTTTTTGGGTATAAACCTGCAATAATATCCAACAGCAATGATTTACCCGACCCTTGATAACCTGAGATACCGATTTTTTCACCTGATAAAGCTGAGAAATTTATATTGTGAAGCATGTCCTTTTTTTCTTCAGGAAATCTAAAAGACATATTATTTATTTGGACAGATAAACCATCATTATTTTCATCTAACACTATTTCACCTTCATTTTCTAATGGGATGTCTTTTATTTCACCAAGCTTTCCTAATGAGGTAAGTACATCAAAGAAGGTCTCTGATCCGGATATCATTTTTTCAACCGATACGAGTATGGTTAGTATTATTATTTCAGCTGCTACAAACTGACCAATGTTCATTTGCTGATTAATTACTAGTAAACCACCAATAATTAATAGACCTCCTGCGATAAATGCCTTGAAACCTACCATACAGATGTACTGTATAATCAAAATTTTAAAATGTGCTTTTCTATATTTGATCCATTCGGTTGTTAATTTGTCTGTTTTCTCTAAAGGAAAACTACTAGAGCCCGCCAACTTGAATGTTTTCATCGAACGACCGATATCTTCCAACCAGTGAACAAGTTTGTATTTATATTTTGATTCTTTAATACTAGCAGATAGACCTATTGGAAAGGTGTATTTTATTATAAAGTAGATAATCAAAATTAATGAAACTCCAAAACTTATAAAAAAGGGATGATAAAACATTAACAATATTAATCCCAAAATTATTTGAATAGCAGCAATTGAGTATTCAAGTAAAATTTTTGAAATCCCTTTTTGTACCACAATCGTATCAAAAAAACGATTCACTAATTCAGGCACAAACTCCTTATCCACCGCTTCGGCATTAAATTTGGGAACTCGGTATGCAAAATCAAAAGCTGATTTCACAAAAATCTTTTGTTGAATATTTTCTGACACTACATGCTGCATAATCATCAACACCCCTGTCGCTATTATTCCCACAGTCACCAATATGACAAGAACAATCCAAGAAGTCGAAATTTGAGCTCCTTGAATAAGGTTTACAATTGCTTGAATACCAAGTGGAACAGAAAGAGAAATTAACCCACTAAAAAAGGCATAAATAAAAATGCTATTAACTTCATCTCTGTAGGCATGTAATACATTTAATAATTGTTTAAATGGGGTGAGTTTTTCTGTTTTTTCTTTAGCCATTATATTTCTTATTTATAACTAGTTCTAATATTAAGTGTCAATTGTATTGTGGCTGAACTATCCTATCAATTACATATAAACTGACTATTCTATAACATCCAATTATATTTAAAATGTGTGAAAAATTAACTAATGAGCTAAAAAATTATGTGTCTACTATAAAAAAATGACAACTAAAGTATAGTTGCCATTTTTCTCTAAACACATCGTATTCTTGAATAAAGAATTACTGAAACAAATGTAGTTACCCCATATTAGAATGAAATTAGACTGAGATTAAAATAAGGTTAGAATATTATTCAAAAAGAATTTTGAAATAATAGTAAAACGTATTATTCTTTTATCACTTCGGCAATAGGAAGTTTGACATAAACATCTGTACCCACATTTATTTTGGATTTAATTTCCAACGTACCATGATGAATACTCATTATTTTCGAACTCAAGGATAATCCAATTCCAGAACCTGTTATTTTCAATGCGTTACCCCCTCTATAAAATGGTGTCATTATTTTACCAATATCAATCTCATCTATCCCAATACCTTTATCTTTTATCAAAAGTATGACTTGATTTTCTGAAATGGATAACATCACCTGAACCTTTCCGTTCGAGGAAAATTTACATGCATTATCGAACAAATTAAGAATAGCAGTAGACAATAAATTTTTATTCCCCAAAATTAAAAATAATTGGCGCTCTTTTACGTGAGCTATACTTAGTGTTATTTTATTGGCAGGGTTAATAAAATCATAACTCCGCTTAATCTCATTTAAGAAATCATCAAACTGAATCGTTTCAAACTTAATGTTTTCCTCATTAGCCGCTACTTTTGATAGTTGAAGAAGATTATTCACCGTAGCACTTAATGTTTCTGCTTCTTTGAGGATAATAGATAATGACTCCAAATACTCTTCATTAGAACGAGTTTTACTCATTGCAATTTCCGCTTCTCCCATGATCGCAGTTAAAGGGTTTTTTATCTCATGCGAAGCATTAGATATAAACGACTTTTGCGAATCAAAAGATTCCTCAAGTCGGTCTAACAAATGGTTAAAGGCGATGGCCATTTTCCCTATTTCATCATCGGGGTTATACACCCTTAATCGTTGATGTAAATTAGAGGCACTTATCTTATTTGCATTGTTAATTTTTTTAGAAATAGGAAGTAAAGCTCTTTTGGTTATCACAAAACTTCCTATAAAAATTAATGGTATTCCTATTAGTACTAATAGAATAATGATGTTTTTTAAAAAGGATAAATTTTGAAGTCCTATTGTGTCTACAGCGGTAACAATTACTAAATAATTTTTTCCCTTTACTTGAAATATCCTACTTACCCCTTGTATATCAGAATATTCGAAATTAAACGTTTTCTGTGCAATAAATTCACTCTTTATTTCATCTGGATAATTATATTCAAAAATGGGGAGAACTTCATTTTGAATAAGAAGGACTTCCTCTGTTTCCTCAGGTAATGTGTGAAGAAATTGATCGTTTATTTTTTCTAACTCAGAGGGGCTAAATGATTCTTTTTCTAAAAATATTTTTTCTGTAATAACTACTCTTTCTTTTAGCCTTTCTTGAAAATCATACTTCCTATAATAGGAAGAAAACAGGTAAACAGTTACGCCAAATATTACAAAAATGGAGCTTGCAATGATAGAAGATGTTGCGGACAAGCGAGTACTAATCTTCATCTATTCACCTTTAATAACATAACCCATTCCAATTACTGTCTTTATTATTTTTGATGAAAATCCATGTTCAACCTTCTTACGTAGGTAATTAATATAAACATCAATTACATTTGTACCTAAATCAAAATCAACCTCCCATACGCTTTCGAGAATATTTGTTCTAGAAACTACTCGATTTTTATTTTTCATCAAATATTCTAATAATTTAAATTCTCTAGCTGTAAGAATAATTTCAACGCCACCTCTATAGACCTCTTTTGATTTTAAGTTCATTTCAAGGTCTTGAATTTTCAATATATCAATTCCCTTTTTCTCACTATTAGAGCTTCTTCTTACTAAAGCATTAATACGGGCAAGTAATTCTTTAAATTTAAATGGCTTGGGTAAATAGTCATCTGCTCCTGTTTCAAGCCCTGTGACGATGTCGTCAGTAGTACCAAGGGCAGTTAACATTAAAATAGGCGTACTTATTTCACGATGATTTTTTAATTTATCACATACTTCAATCCCATTCATACCAGGCATCACGACATCAAGGATTATTACATCATAATCATCCTGACTAGCTAATTTCAGTCCAATTACACCATCAAACGCTTGTACTACACTATTCCCTTGTTCTTCCAATCCTCTTTTAATAAAGGAAGACACGCTTTGTTCATCTTCTATAAGAAGTATTTTCATTGTGAATTAACGTTTATCTATCAATAATACCACATTTTAATCACTCCTCCGATATTGTAGTTGGAAATCAATACCTTTGCTATTTTAATGTATTCTATCGGATCGAACTTCTAAATTTTTCATAATCTCAGCTTCTTGCTCCAATATTTCTTTCCACCGCTTCATTACCACAGTTTCAGGCATATATTCCTTAGCGAGTTGTAAAAAACTCTTGTAATGTCCTGCTTCAGACACCATCAATTCGTAATAAAATTTTGAAAGTTCCTCATCTTGAATATGCTTCCACAATAATCGAAATCGCTCACAACTTCTAGCTTCAATCAGAGCATTCAGAAGCAATTTCTCCATCAATTGCTGGTCTCTACTTCCTCCTTTTCGCTCAACTTTACTAAGTGCCTTCACATATTCATCAGGTCTGCTTGGTCCTAATGCATAGCCCCTCTTCTTCATTTCATCCATTACACGTTCAAAGTGTGTCCATTCCTCTGCCACTACAGGTGTCATCACTTCCACTAATTTTTCTCTATCTGGAAACTGGATAATCATAGAAATGCAAGAAGAAGCGGCTTTTTGCTCACAGTAAGCGTGATCAATTAATATTTCTTCGATGTTTTTTTCAGCAATATTTACCCAACGAGGATCGGTGGGCAATGCTAGCCCTAATACTTGTTTCGCTTGCTCATCAATCATAAAACGCCCATTTAACACCAAAATCTATTCCATTCCGTTGACCAGCATAGCGAGGTGAAGCAAAATACCCTTGAATTGGTCCATTTCCAAAACTAGAAATTAACTGACCAACGTTGATGTATTTAAAGTAAGCTATCCCTCTATTAATCTTAATATTTACAAAAATATCTAATAAGCCAAATGAGGAATACCCAAAATCATTTTGTAGATGAAATTCCTGTATTGCAGGGTTATAGGCATTGGCAAAATATGCCGATTTCCAAGTGCCATCAACTCCTGCTTGAAGCTGTAAATTCCCTTTAAATAATATGTTTTCATAATACAATTGCGCATTCATTAAAATATCTGGTACACGTAATACATCAGCCGATTCTCCACTAATTTCAGAAAACAAAATTTCATTTTTTATATGAATGCGCTTAAAAAAAACAAAATGAATATCACTACCATAATAAAGTGCTGTAATGTTTTTACTTTGCCTTGGCAAACCTGCGGTATCATAATAAATGTAATTATTGAGTTGGGTCAGTTGTACTTTTGGTTTAAAAAGAAACGACTTCCACTTTAGGTTCACATTTGCTTTTATATCCTTTACACTTGTATTATTAAAGTCATTCGTCCAAAAAGCATGATTTCCATAGAAAAATCGTTGTTTCACGGAAGGTCTATAATTCATATCCGAGTAGGACGCATTTACCCAAGGGTGATTGATATAAGCATTCAACTGATATGCTCCTTCTCCTTCAGTCATGTATTCACCAGAGGCACCCACTTGAAAAGTTGAGTCGAAATCATAACGTAAATTTCCTCCACCATAATTTTCAACATCGCCTATATAATCATCCAAATAGGCATAATTAACTTTATACCTTCTATTTTTATAATAAAAATTGTAAAACAAATCAGATACATTTCCCTTCACTCCTATTTCATTTTTTTTGGCATCAAAATATTGTCGATCTAACGTGTTTTTAGAATCGATGCGTACCGTATCATAAAACACCTCTATTTCTTCGGTAGAAAGTTTATCTATAAATTCATTTTTTCGCAAGTTGCGTTCCAAATCATAATACACGCCAATTTTATCAGAGAAATTATATTCTTGATAAATCAGAAAATCTCGTGTCAATTCACTCGATACTGCGTCATACAAATTAAATTGAGCATTATCCTCAAAAAAATCACTTCGTAATGAGTCATTTACTACTCTTATCCCTCCTATTTCTAAGGCACGGTGCATGTTACGCACAAAAGTGAAAACACCTTGATATTTATCGTCCTTTGATTTATAATGTGTGAAAAAATCATATGAAGTATTGGTAACATGCCTATCGCCTTTACCTTTTCGTTCAAGCTGTTTATCGATAAATAATCCCCGAAAATCAAACCCAACATTCCATCTTTCATTAATATTTCTACTATATACAATGTCAGTAATTCCTCTTCCTCTTCCTCCATTATGAAAATGTATATCGCTAAACGGTGAATGCGTATCGAAATACTTCACCTGACTAATTCTTTTTTGATATGGGTCGAAAATAGTATACCCCGATGTAACGCCAATTTTTTCAGGCAACTGGTAATACATTGGTATTGAGGGAGTGCCTATATTACCTAAATCTTGAAGTTTGTTATCCCAGTTATTAACAAAATTAAAACGGTGTACATTATCAATAAGCGTATCTATTGTAAGGTATCGGTGAGTAGTATATTTTAAATCCTTAAAATAGGTGTACTTACTTGTGGTAGGGCCATAAATTTGTTTGGTAGAATCATCTAGTAGTTTTCCTCCTTTTAGCCCTCCTTTGACCTTTGTAGTATCCCTAAGGTTACTAAAGTCATTACCTCCGAATCCTCCGTTTTCATCAATTTTAGTAAGACCTGTAGGACGATTCTGTGCATAACTAGTACACACATAAAGTACAAATACAGATAAAATGAGTATTTTTTTCACGCTACAAAATTATAAAATCTTATATGATTAACGATTAGTTTGTATAGAATTCAATATAGTATTATCAAAAACCTCTCCATTTTCTAAAAATTGAGTCTTTATCGGAAGATAGAATAGTGGAATATGACGAAGGAGCGTTCTAAATTCAGGCACATCGAGTTTTACCATGTCTTTTTCAGTTGTAATAATACTACACTCCTGCTCATTCGATTTAAATTTCTCATAGATTTTAACCACCTTTTTTACATCTGATTGAGAATAGTTGTGATGATCAGAAAATAAAAAAGTATGTACTACCGTATGATGTTCTTCCATATGCGTTGCAAACGTACTATTGTTTGCAATTCCTGAAAGCAATATTACATTACTTTCGAGTGCAATATTATGATGCAAAGGTACTGGATCGTCATATGAAATTGTAGAAAAAAAGAGACTAGTATCCTTACTTTTATATTTATCTATTTTTTTATTGATATGATTTTTTTCCTGTATTGTAAGTGATGAAGGGCATTTTGTAACTACAATTACATCTGCTCTTTTTACTCCTTCCCTAGCCTCTCTTAATGTTCCTGCTGGAAGTACATAATCGTTAAAAAAAGGTTTTTGATACCCCGTAAGAAGGATGTTTATATTTGGTTTTACATAGCGGTGTTGAAAAGCATCATCTAAAATAATTACTTGAGTATCCCTCTTCTCATGAAGAATGGCAGGTATTGCCAACGCTCGCTCCTCTCCAACTGTAACATGAACTTTTTTAAATTTATTGAAAATCTGAAAAGGTTCATCACCAATACTCGAAGGGGTATCTTCTTCATTCGCAATACGAAAACCCTTTGTGCTTCTCCCATACCCTCGACTTAATGTTGCTATGCTATATTTCTCTGAAAGTAATCGAATTAGGTATTCCACCATGGGTGTTTTTCCTGTTCCCCCTACGGATAAATTGCCTACACCTACAACATTGGTATCAAAAACAAACGAAGGTTTGTTGCCAATATTGAACAGGTGATTTCTAAAACGCGTAACTGCATCGTACAGTACGGCAAAAGGAAAAAGTAGAATTCTAATGAATATCATATGAAATGGTAGATTTTCTATACATTTGAGTATCGCAAATTCATACAATTATGCAGAAAATAAAAGACATTACTTCATATTTAGAAACTATTGCTCCGCTATCGTACCAAGAGAGCTATGATAATTCGGGATTACTCACAGGAAACCCTAATGAAAAAGTTAAAGGCGTTCTTATTAGTTTAGACTGTACCGAAGAGGTAGTAGACGAAGCGATACAAAAAGGGTGTAATGTAATCATAGCCCACCACCCAATTGTTTTTAAAGGGTTAAAGCGGTTTACAGGTAGTAATTATATTGAGAGAACTGTCATAAAAGCAATAAAAAATGATATTGCAATTTACGCCATTCATACCAATTTAGACAATGTACTACATGGTGTAAGTAGAAAAATAGCAAATCGACTTGACTTGGTGCACCCAAAAATATTATCTCCTAAAGTGAATACATTACGTAAATTAGTTGTTTTTGTACCTGAAGCACACTCCGAACAGGTAACGCAGGCATTGTATGCCGCTGGAGCAGGTAATATAGGCAATTATTCTAATTGCAGTTTCAGTAGTATTGGCAAGGGGACATTCACTCCCAATGAAAATGCTACTCCAGTTGTGGGAAGTTCTAATAGAGAAGAAATCGTAGATGAGAACAGAA
>JAOULS010000119.1 GCA_029881895.1 Cyclobacteriaceae bacterium
TCTCTATTAGCTATTCCTAAAACACCTATTACTTTACCCTCAAATTTAATGGCAAAACTCATGAAATTTGTAATAGTAGGATGATCAAATGGAATTCCAATATTTTCTTCTTGTTTCGAAATTTCATTATTAATGATAGGCTCACCACTTTTTATTACTGAGTGAAAAAAGGAATTTTGACTGATAGATTTTTTAGGTGAAGGGATGAAATTTTCTACATGATTTTTTTTACTTACTTCGTTATTTAATACCTCAGTTGTAGAATAGGATTTTAAGTATTTCTGTTTCCCATCATCATGGACACTACCAATATATCCATAATTACTTCTAGTACACTGTAATAATATTTTTAATAAATGGTCACATAAATCTTCTAACGATATTGTATGTTGCATAAAATCAATATGAATTTCATGCAATAATTTTAGTAGTTGAGTTGGGTTCAAACTACTCTCCTTATTTAATTCGTTGGTTTTAGGCATGTTAGGTTTTATAATTTATGATAAAGATAAAAATATGATTTAATATCTTCATCAATATCCTACAATTTTTTGGTCGCATGTACTATTTTTGTTCAAAACGCACTTCAAAATGATGGTTAATTACAACTATTTTTTTAAGTATTGTAATATTTTATATTTATTAAATTATACATATTAAATTACTATAAATAATTTCCTGATACAGGATGAATATAATTCAATTTTAGGCTTACTATAATTATAAGGCTAGAGTAGTTTGTGTTTTCTATTGATTAGAAAAGGAATGATAGTTGCTATAAAAAGCGCTATTTTTTTGTATCCTCTGTTGGATTATCATCCAAAGTTGAAGAGAACCCGTACCTATTTTGAGTTATAAATGTAGTAGGAAATTTTTCTATGCCAGGAAATCCTAGCCGTATGTCTCGTCCATCGTGTGGAATGTAGTTTGTCTTGAAAAGATAGTCCCAAATACTAAGGGATATCCCGAAATTAATTCCAAGTTTATGATCCTTTGGTAGGTCATACGAATGATGCCAAATATGCATTATTGGGTTGTTTAATAGGTATTTTAATGGGCCATACGTTATACGTACATTCGAATGGTTTAAATGCCCAATAAGAATGGCAAAAAAGTGAACCATATATGCCTGCTGAGGTTCAAAACCTCCGAGTAACATAATGGCAAGAGTTTTTAAAGGCTTATAGAATATGTTCTCCATCCAATGATACCGAAGGTGGGCAGCAAATCCCATTTGTTCAACTGAATGATGTACTTTGTGAAAACGCCATAACACAGGAAATTTATGAAGAATTACGTGAGTAGCCCATTGTACAAAATCTAATACTATAAAAAACAGAAGTAGCTGACTCCAAGTAGGTAATGTGGATAAATCTAGTAGTGAGATGGTGCTCATACTTATCCCAAAATTACCTGAGACTTTTTCTATCAATCCATAAACACCATTAATTATAATAGAGAAAATGAAAAAATTAAAAAACATATAAAATCCATCTAACCAAAAATCTTTCCGGAAAGCAGATTGATTTTTTCTCCACGGAAATAATAACTCTAGTCCCCATGCAAAAAAAGAGATGGCAATAAGTCCATAAAAATAATTCTGATACCAAGGAACTTCAAAAAGGATTAATTTTAATACCCAATTGGCTGTCCCTACAATAGAATTAAAAAATGTATTGATGTATTCCATGATAATTATTGTTTAGTAGGTATTCCTATTTATTTCTTTTTACTCAAGAGTATACCATTCAATATTTGAAAGTGTTGATCGTCTGCCTTTTTTTTGAGGTGCATATTGTTTGGCTAAATAGGCGATTATTTTCTCCTCATTTTCACCCAAACTCCAAAGATTTTGAGTTTGCTGCATCCATTTAATCATGCTTCTCCATCCTTCTTTTGTTGCTCTATTTTGTGTGATCATTTTAGCAGAATGGCATGAAGTACAGTTTTGTACAACAAGCATCAATCCTTCTCCTTCTTTAAGCCCCGTATTTACATGAATTCCATCTTTAATGAGAGTATTATCTTCCAATTTAACTTCTATAGTTTCCGAAATCGTTGTGTTATTATTAAATGTAAATGATATTATAGAAGGTTCAATGTGATAAAAAATAGCACCTATGAAAAGGAGGATTACTATTGAAAATATACTGATAGTAAACCAGTATATTAATTTTATTTTAGATAGGATGTTTTTATTTTCCATATATTAATTCACTTTTATGGCAATTCTATGGCATGCGTTATTTAGATAACCTTTTGGATTCCAGCCAGGAAGTATCATGGGTTGCATTACTCCATTTTCGTCCGTAGCTCTTGCCCATATTTCATAATACCCTTTTTTAGGGAAATTTATTTGTGTAGACCATCGTTGCCATGCCAGTTTGTTTTGAGGGGCGTTTAATTCGCATCGTTGCCAAGTGGCGCCAAAATCAATTGAAAAATCCATTTGTTGTACTTTTAAATCACCTGCCCAAGCATGTCCCCGTACGTCTAGTGTTTTGTTTTCTCCGATAATTGCCCCAGATTTCGGGTAGGTAATGAGCGATTTTACGGGCATCGATTCTATAATACACATTTGGTCATCAGGTACTTTGGTGCCAGGTTCAACACTTTCACATGGTACACGATAGGATTGACCACCCATTTTAGCACCATTGTGCACCTTATTTCTAACCACTAATTTGTTTATCCATTTGCCCGATGCTGAGGCAGGCCATCCACCTGCAACTAATCTTAATGGAAAGCCATGAGCTAATGGAATGTTTTCTCCATTCATAGCATAGGCGATTATCGTTTCATCCATCATGGCTTTTGATAGAGGGATGCCTCTTGAAATAGCTTGTTTATCAGGGTTGCCACTCAAATGTGTGTCAGCACCATAATATCCTATGTATACAGCGTCTTTTTTAATACCAACATCATTGAGTAAATCTCGTAACCTAAGACCGGTCCATTTTGCACAAGATACAGCTCCAATACTCCATTGATTTCCCTTGGCAGGAGGATTAAACTCACTACGCCCATTTCCTCCACACTCTAATGTAAGTTGGTAGGTGTGTTTTGGGAATTTTTTAAGCTCAGACAGCGTGTATGTTTTAGAGGTTTCTACTGATTCGCCCGCTATTGTTAACGTCCAATTATCAATATCTATTTTTTCAGGGATGATGCCATTGTTACGCACAAACATTTTAGATGCAGGTGTGATGTCGTCATCTAAAATGTGAGCCTGCGCCTCTGCATTCCATGGGCGATCATTTAAGATCACCATATCTTTGTCCTTATTAAATTTAGTGTAAAACCCATTTTCTTGAAGTAGAATAGGGATTAAATCTTTAGGCATACTTTCTGCAAAAACAATGTCTATTCCTAATGCTGCTGAAATTGCAGCTAATGAACCTTTTTTTATAAAGTCACGTCTATTTGTCATAAGCTATGATGTTGTATAGTAATACTTTAATGATCGATATTTGATGAAATAGAACAAGTAGCTATAATTGTTCAAAAGTATAATTAACAAGATTAATAGATATTAACAAATACTGCTGTAACAAATGTTACTCATTAATCGTGTAATGAATGTGAAGATACTATTTTTAAATACCCACCAATTATGATAGGGGCATAATATAAATGAAATACTATTTTATAAAGATGAAAATAGCCCTATTATCAATAGTTTTATTTTTTTAATATGATTGTCCTAGTATAATGTGTTGTGATATTTTATTAAGAATTATTATTTAGATATTGACTTAAAAAATTGAATAAAAACAAAATTGAATAAATTTTACATTCCTTTTGAGAAGTATTACAAATTAACGAATAAATTACTCTATTTTCGAACTGAACTAATCATTGAATAATGCCTGAAAATACAGAAGCACTAGTAGAGAAAATAAAAGAGTATTACGAATTTTTATTAGAAGATGGATTAATCGTTGAAATTGCTAATTCAGGAGTATTTAAGCAACTAAAAGAAGGTCATCGAATGATGGAAATTGGTGATTCGGTAAAATATATGCCGCTGTTACTTACTGGAGCTATTAAAATATTAAGAGAAGATGAAGAAGGGGATGAGCTATTACTATATTTCCTTGAAAAAGGAGATACATGTGCCATGACCATGACTTGCTGTTATGGGGAGTCTAAAAGTAGAATTAGAGCCATTATAGAAAAAGATGCAGAGATAGTTCTAATTCCTATCCATAAAATGGAAGAGTGGTTGGCAAAGTATAAGTCGTGGAGAAGCTTTGTTTTTGAAAGCTATAATATTCGTTTAAACGAAATGTTAGAAACCATAGACACATTAGCATTTTTAAAAATGGATGAGCGATTGTATAAATATTTAACTGGTAAGGCAGTTGTAACACAATCTACAACCATTAGCAATACGCATCAGGAAATAGCCTATGACTTACATACTTCTAGGGTGGTAGTGTCGCGTTTATTGAAACAATTAGAACATTCTGGTAAAATAAAACTATACCGAAACAAAATAGAGGTGCTAAAGTTTTAATCCATTGTAACAATTGTTACCCGTTCAACGGTTTTAAGTCTCTACTTTTGTAAGATTATTTATATAAAAAAGAGTAGAGATGACTGAAGTTATTGGCTATGTAGCTGCATTTGTTATAGGTGTTGTTTTAGGACTTATTGGGGGAGGAGGATCGATTCTTACCGTCCCAGCATTTGTGTATTTATTAGGCATTCAACCCGTAATAGCTACAGGTTATTCTCTTTTTGTAGTAGGTAGTACAGCCTTAGTAGGAGGGCTTATCTATGCAAAAAAACAATTAGTAGATTTCAAAACGGCATTTATTTTTGCAATACCTGCTTTTATAGCAGTTTACCTTACTAGAAAATTTATTATCACCGCTATTCCTGAAGTAATATTTGAAAGCGATATACTTTATCTTACCAAAGAAGTTGGTCTAATGGTGTTTTTTGGTGCAATTATGTTGGCGGCTTCGTTTTCTATGATTAAAAATAAAAAACATGTAAATGATGAAAAAGAGCAGGAAGTAAAATATAATATGCCGGCTATTATACTTGAAGGGGTGTTGGTTGGTGTTATTACAGGACTAGTAGGTGCGGGTGGAGGATTTATGATAATTCCAGCATTGGTGATATTAGCAAAGCTTCCTATGAAAAAAGCTGTCGGGACATCTTTAATCATTATTGCAGCCAAATCGTTGATCGGTTTTATTGGCGATGTAGAAAATATTGAAATAGAATGGAATTTTTTACTTCTTTTCTCAGGTACTGCTATTGTTGGAATATTCTTAGGTACTTATCTTAATAAATTAATTCCAGGTACTAAACTTCAAAAAGGTTTTGGATGGTTCGTACTAGTTATGGCTATCTATATATTAATCAACGAAATAGTCTTGTAACAAATGTTACTGCATCGTTTTATGTTGATTTCTTACATTTGCAAATATTAATAACAACTGAAAAAATAATAAAATATGAAAATAGAACAAATTTATACAGGCTGTTTAGCCGAAGCTGCCTATTACATTGAGTCGAAAGGAGAAGTAGCTATCATTGATCCATTAAGAGAAACGGAACAATACATTAAAAGAGCAGAGAAAGATGGAGCTAAAATAAAATACATCTTTGAAACACATTTTCATGCTGATTTTGTGTCGGGTCATGTTGATTTAGCCAATAAAACAGGTGCTAAAATAGTATATGGTCCTTCAGCAACAGCAGCATTCGATTTTATTGAGGCGGAAGATAATCAACTTTTCAAAATAGGAGATGTTACATTAAAAGTTTTACATACACCTGGCCATACGTTAGAATCTTCAACATTTTTATTAATTGATGAAGATGGAAAAAATCAAGCTATTTTTACTGGAGATACCCTGTTTTTAGGTGATGTTGGACGACCAGACTTAGCAGTAAAATCTGACCTTACACGTGAAGGCTTAGCTTCTATGCTCTTTGATTCATTAAGAAATAAAATAATGACACTAGAGGATGAGTTAACGGTTTACCCAGGACATGGAGCAGGATCTGCTTGTGGTAAAAACATGAGTAGCGAAACGGTTGGTAAATTAGGAGAGCAGAAGAAAACAAATTATGCCTTACGTGCGGATATGACTCGTGAGGAATTTATAGAGGAATTATTACATGGCATTTTACCTCCACCACAGTATTTCCCTAAAAATGCCATGCTCAACAAGAGTGATTTGTCGTATGGTATAGATAAAGTGTTGGAAAAAGGTAATGTTGCCCTTGATGTAGAAACTTTTGAAGGAATTGCAAATCATGAAGGTGCTATTGTTCTTGATGTTCGAAATAAAGAAGAGTTTAGTAAGGAACATATCCCTAATGCAATATTTATTGGCTTAGATGGGAGTTTCGCTCCATGGGTAGGTGGTTTAATCACAGACTTACAGCAACCTATAATTTTAGTGACTCCAGAAGGAAAAGAAGAAGAAACGATTACGAGGTTAACGAGAGTGGGGTATGACAATACATTAGGATATTTAAAAGGAGGCATTGAGGCTTGGAAAAGTGCAGGAAAAGATATTGAAGCTGTGGAAACAATTAATGCATCTACGTTAGGAGATATTTATTCCGAAAATTCGGACATAAATATTATGGATGTTAGAAAAATTGGTGAATATCAATCAGAACATGTGCTAGATGCTGAGAGTATTCCTTTAGATTATATCAATGAGGAAATTAATAAAATTCAAAAAGATAAAAAATACTATATCCATTGTAAATCTGGTTATAGATCTTTAATTGCCGCTTCAATTTTAAAGTCAAGAAATTTTCATGATGTTGTGAATGTAGATGGAGGGTTTGATGATATCTTAAAAGAAGAACGTATTGCAAAAAGTGCGTATGTTTGTCCTTCTAAATTATAATTCTTAACAATTTAAAATTCTTTAAAAATGAATAAAATAGTAATTACATTAAGTATCATAGCATTAAGCTTTAGTGCTGTATCCTGTCAATCAACTTCTTCTACGAAAGAAGTTGAACAAGGAAAGAAGCAAACTATTGAACGTGTAGATAATCAGAAATTTGCAGCATTACTAAAATCAACTGAAAATGCTCAAGTGATTGATGTGCGTACACCTCAAGAATATGCTGGTGGCTATATTGGAGATGCTACCAATATCAATTTTATGGGAAATGATTTTAAAACTAAAATTAGTGAGCTAGACAAAACCAAAGCGGTATTTATATACTGCCAAGGTGGAGGCAGAAGTGGAAGAGCTCTTAAAGTTTTTCAAGAAATGGGGTTTGAAACCGTTTATGAACTTAAAACGGGGTACGGCAATTGGTCGGGAAAATAACTATGGAAGAACGATTAAGAAATATAAAATATTGGGTTTTATTAAGTTTAACGCTTGGATTAGCTCCATTCTTCCCCGAACCTCATATTTGGGGGAAACTAAAATGGCTGGCAGGTGGAGCAAATGGAATGCAATTTATGGACTGGTTTGATGTAGTGCTTCATGGCACACCATGGGTATTACTTATGGTTTCATTAATCTATAAGTTTTCTCCGATATTGAAGAGTAATAAATAGTTGGCTATATAGCAAAACACGTTTTTGCGTTTTTTTATGTGCTAAAATTTAATGTTTTTACATTAAGTTTTAGCATTTTTTTTCTTTATAGATAAGAAAAAAATAAAAGTAATATGATGTAAAATGTAGTGACGATGAACATCAAGTAAATAGAAGAACAGAATTTAAAATTATTAAACTTTGATAATTGGTAACTATTCAGAATGCTAGATTAATGCGTTTAGGATTTTGAAGAGCAATAATTTTCATAGCATCAATTACATTTTGAGAATTTTTCAAGGTTGTATCTATGACTGATCTTGTTATTGCAAAATTCATAGCTCCTTTTACTGCTTTAAACTGACCAGACACATATAATGTATGCAATGAGCTCAATCAGAGTCAAGATATCCGAAAGGTGACTGTGCTGGTGAAAAATAAAATATATCAGTATTGAACCTCAGGCAATGCTAGCTTGGTAAGTATCTTCAATCTACGTTTCTACTTACCCGTCACTATTTTTCGTTCTGTCCTTCTTTTTATTTTCCCATAGAACTTGCTTAGATTCGCAGTTCAAGATTATTCAGACCTAAATCTCTACTCAATTGGATTTAATCAATGTATTTGACTTAACAATAACAAACTGGATATGGATTATCGCTTGTGCCTTGTTTGTAGGTATGGCTAAAACAGGACTTAGTGGCTTGGGTATGTTTATTGTTCCAGTTCTAGCTTCTATTTTTGGAGCAAGGGCTTCCACAGGTATACTGTTGCCTATGCTAATTATGGCAGATATATTTGCGGTTTCTTATTACCACCGCCATGCGGATTTTAAAGTGCTTTTAAAACTTGTGCCTGCTACAATTATAGGTGTACTCGTGGCCATTTGGGTTGGAGATGTTATTAATGATGAACAATTTAGTTATTTACTTGCCGCCATTATTTTGATTGGCTTGGTACTAATGATTTGGAATGAAACAAAAAAGTCGAAAGAAGCTATCCCACATAATTGGTGGTTTGGGTCACTTGCTGGGTCGTTTGGTGGTTTCACCACTATGATAGGTAACGCAGCAGGCCCTGTGATGTCTATCTATTTTTTGGCATTGAACTTTAAAAAAAACAATTTTATTGGTACCGCTGCATGGTTCTTTTTACTTGTTAATGTTTTTAAATTACCCTTTCATATTACCATATGGAAAACCATAACC
>JAOULS010000120.1 GCA_029881895.1 Cyclobacteriaceae bacterium
ATCAATGTTTTTTCGCCCCATTACTTTTTCAGCTACCTCATATACTTTTCGTAATTGAAAAGTAGTAAAACCTGCTGCACCACCCCAAGAGAATGAAGGAACAAAATTACGAGGAAATCCTGGACCATATATATTGGCAGATACTCCTACTACGGTACCTGTGTTGAACATGGTGTTGATGCCACATTTGGAATGATCTCCCATGATGAGACCACAAAACATTTGTTTGGTATCTTTGAAACCTTCCTTTGAATAGTTCCAAATTTTAACATCGGCATAGTTGTTCTTCAGGTTAGAGGTATTGGTATCTGCTCCAATGTTACACCATTCTCCTAGTACCGAATTTCCCAAATACCCTTCATGCCCTTTATTGGAATATTTGAAAATCACAGAATTGCTCACTTCACCTCCAATTTTGCAATGTGGACCAATCGTAGTATCACCCCTAATTTTTGCCCCTATATTTACATGAGCACTTTCACATAAAGCAAAAGCTCCTTTTATAATGGCTCCCTCATGAATCTGTGCGTTTTTGCCAATATAAACAGGCCCTTTTTCTGCATTTATAATAGCTGCTTTTATTACAGCACCTTCTTCTATAAATAAGTTTTCTTTTCCGTATACAATCGTATGCGGATCAGTTAATGGTTGTGATGTCCGGTTTTTAGTAATAAAATCGAAATCTGCTTTTATCTCTACAGCATTTAACTGAAATATTTTCCACACTTCATCAATTAAATTGCATTCCTCTTTAAATTCAACGGGACTCCACCCTGTGTTATCTTTGATGTTATTAGAACGGGTTTTAATAGCTAATAGTATACCCTCTTTTAGTAAACACGACTCTGCATCAAGTTGGTGAATAGCTTCTAAGATCGCCTCGTTGGGACAGAGTGCGCCATTAACGAATAAATTATCATCAGTAGTGGATAGAGGGTATTTCTCTGAAAGGTAATCTTGAGTAAGGAATGAAGCTGAGGTGTTTAATCGTTTCTCCCATTTTTTATCAATGGTTAATATACCTATTCTTATTTTTGCAACAGGTTTGGTGAAGGTGAGTGGCAGCAGTGCCTCTCTAATTTCCAGTGGGTCGAAAAGTATAAGATTACTCATGCTACAAAAATAAAAAAGTCTTCAAGATTATCTGATCTTGAAGACTTTTTATGATAAAATAAATAAACTGTTTATTTACTCTTATATCTTTTGTTGAATTTCTCTACTCTACCAGCAGTATCAACAAATAATTTTTTACCTGTATAGAAAGGATGAGAAGCAGAACTAACTTCCACTTTTATTAATGGATATTCTTTACCATCTTCCCACTTTATTGTTTCTTTCGATGACATAGTAGATTTCGTAATAAATTTGAAATCACTAGAAGTGTCTAAGAAAACTACTTCTTTATATTCTGGATGTATGTCTTTTTTCATTGTATTGTACTTTATTCTGAATCGTCTTTTCCAAATGAGGCACAAATTTAGGCAATCATTTTCGATTTGCAAAGTTTTTAATCTAACAAACTTTTAAATAAAAAAATAGTTGTCATCGATCATAAACACATATTCAATAATTATTTGTTTATTTTTGGAGCAATAACAGGAATCGTTTATGATAAAAAAGCTTCTTTTTTTAAGTTTTTGGATGCTATCTCCAGTTTTGCTCTGGTCGCAAAGCACCTTTATACCTAATAATAAAGATTACTACCACCTTGTAAATAGATACGAAATAAAAAATGGCAAGATGTCTGAGTCGTTTCATTCTTCATTTCGCACCTACAAAAGGAAAAATGTGGCAGCCTTTACAGATAGCATGGAGATATCATCCAAGGCAGATCAATTTAACGTAGCGTATTTGAAAAATGACAATTGGGAATGGGTAAGTAACCATACTAATATACCCCGAAAACCTTTTTTAAAATATTTTTACCGTTCTAAATCGGATGTTTATCATGTGCAAAACAAAAATTTTGATTTACACGTAAATCCAGTGCTGTACCTAAGTTATGGTACTGAAACAGCAAATAGCAATGCACCTTACATCAATACCCGAGGGATTGAATTACGTGCTATGATTGATGAAAAGGTGGGGTTTTATTCTTTTATTGGTGAAAATCAAGCACGTTTTCCCTTATATGTGAGAGACAATATCTCCAAAAATAGGGCTGTGCCACATGAAGGGTTTTGGAAACGATTTGAAACCGATGCTGTAGATTTTTTTACAATAAGGGGGTACGTGACGTTCAACCCTACAAAGCATATTGATATGCAGTTTGGTCATGATAACTTTTTTATCGGAAACGGGTACCGCTCACTCCTTTTATCTGATTATGCTCCTTCATTTACTTTCTTAAGGATTAATACTCAGATCTGGAAATTCAAATACACCAATGTATATGGTCAGTTAACGGCCGATTCTTTCGGGAATGCTAGTGGTACGTTTGGTACAGGAGGTTTTCCTAATAAATACATTGCTTTGCACCATTTAAGTTTAAATGTAGGTAAAAAACTAAATCTTGGATTGTTCGAATCTATTATTTTCGGTAAAGAGTTAAATAACAACTACGAACTGAAATATCTTAACCCTGTTATTTTTTATAGAGCTATCGAACATCAGAATGGCAGTGCAGATAATGCACTCGTTGGACTTGATATGAAATGGTTGGTATTGCCTAAAGCCTCTGTTTATGGACAATTAATTCTTGATGAATTTCATCTGAAAAACTTAAAGGAAGGACAGGGTTGGTGGGGGAATAAGTATGGTGTTCAAGCAGGATTCCATTATATTGATGCGTTTGCTATTCCTAATTTAGATATTCAAGGAGAAATAAACACAGTGCGACCATATACCTATAGCCACGGTACTATGTATAATAATTACGCACACTATCGTCAGCCATTAGCGCATCCAAATGGGGCTAATTTTAAAGAAATAGTTGGGATAGTGCGCTATCAGCCTATTCCAAAATTATCGGTAGTAGCTAAGGGAATTTATAATACGTATGGAGCAGATTCTACTGGAACAAACTGGGGAGGAGATGTGTTGAAAGATTATACTACTCGCCAACAAGATCTAAATAATGATACTGGCCAAGGGGTGTCAAATACTCTATTGTTTTTGGACGTTACCCTTACGTATCAGATGAAGCACAATATTTTTATTGATGTGAAGCATGTGATTAGAAAAAATGAGAGCGAATGGGTAGTGCAAAATCAAAATACTAGCTTTACTAGTGTAGCTTTACGAATGAATATTTCAAAAAGATTACACGATTTCTAATGAAAAAGATAATTTTGCTTCTTCTTTGCAAGAATAGGGCATATGATTAACCCTTTTATAACGTTATTACATATAAAACCTTATTTCTTTGTCTTTATAGTACCTTAATGTTGATATGAAAATTTATAAAAGGATACTCGATTTTGCCCGACCAATCTCGTCATTTGCTATTCCATATTTTATTGTGGCTATTCTTGCCCAATTGTTTGGGATTCTAAATTTAGGGGCCATTGTCCCTTTGCTCAATATATTGTTTGATGTAAAACCACCCACTATTATCGCTGAAGATGCTGGTTTTTTTGATGGAATAAAGTTTCAATTAAAGGATGGTCTTTTTCAAATGATTGAAAAAAAAGGAGCAACAAAAATATTATTTTATGTGTGCATTGGGGCTATATCAGCTTCACTAATGGCAAATATCTCTCGCTATATTAGTATGAGATTATTGGAAAAATTGAAAGCTAAAGTGAT
The DNA here is from genome assembly GCA_029881895.1 of Cyclobacteriaceae bacterium. GTDB lineage: Bacteria > Bacteroidota > Bacteroidia > Cytophagales > Cyclobacteriaceae > JAOUKH01. The sequence continues at coordinate 3,748 of JAOULS010000120.1, forward strand.
TAGAAATTTAAGAGTAGCATTGTTTGAAAAAATACTAGTGCTTGATTTAGGTTTTTTTACTGATCAGAAAAAGGGGGACATCATTTCAAGAGCAACAAACGACATTTATGAAGTAGAAACGAGCATTACTAATTCTTTGTCTTCATTGTTAAAAGATCCCCTTACGGTTATCATATACTTTACCGCACTATTTTTAATTAGTTTTGAGATGACAATGTTTACATTAATCATCATTCCTGTTACGGGTCTTGGGATTAATTTTTTGGTAAAAAAACTTAAAAAATCATCAACAATAACGCAGGAATCTATTTCACAAATTACAAGCTTAATTGATGAGGCAATTAGTGGGATAAGAATTATTAAAGCTTTTCGTGCTTTAAATTTCGTGAATTCGAATTTCGAGAAACAAGCAAAATCGTATGAGCGAAAGTATAAAAATTTCGCCTACAGAAGGGCGCTCGCATCGCCATTTTCAGAAGTGTTGGGCATAACAGTAGTAGCGTGCATTATTGCTTATGGGGGATCGTTGGTGCTTAATAATGAAAGTGGGTTTACAGGCGACTTTTTCATAATGTATTTGGTCATGTTCACTCAGGTGCTAGGCCCAATAAAGTCAATAGCCAACACTGTTGGTGGATTGCAACGGGGGTTAGCCTCTTCTCGCAGGGTGTTGGAAGTTATTGATACGGAAATTGAAATAAAAGAAATAGAGAACCCAGTAGTTGTTGACCATTTTAATGATACTGTTGAATATAAGAAGGTTTATTTTAAATACGAGGAAGAATTTGTACTTAAAAATATTAACCTAAAAATAAATAAAGGAGAGACAGTAGCTTTGGTAGGCCCCTCTGGTGGAGGTAAATCCACATTTGTAGATCTTTTACCTCGTTTTTATGATGTGAGTGAAGGTGAAATTTGTATTGATGGAAACACGCTGAAGGAAGTGGAAATAGATTCATTACGAAAGCAAATTGGAATTGTAAGCCAAGAGTCTATTTTGTTTAATGATACCGTGTTTAATAATATCGCCTTTGGTGTTGAAAATGCTACCGAAGAGGAAGTGATACATGCAGCTAAAATAGCCAATGCACATGATTTTATCATGAATTTGAGTGATGGATATCAAACATTGGTAGGGGAAAGAGGGCTTAAATTGTCTGGAGGACAACGGCAGCGTGTAAGTATAGCAAGGGCGATTTTCAAAAATCCTCCTATTCTAATTCTTGACGAAGCTACCTCTGCGCTAGATACAGCGTCAGAAAAACTGGTGCAAGAGGCACTTGAAAATTTAATGAAAAACAGAACTTCTATTGTTATTGCACATCGACTAAGTACTATTCAAAATGCGGATAAAATTGTGGTAATCAAGGCAGGAGAAATTGTAGAAAAAGGCACGCATGCTGAACTTATTAAACTAAATGGTGTGTATACAAAACTGAATAAAATGCAAGAATTATAAAGTCTCATACATTTAAAAAGTTATTTTTTTTGGTTTAGTTTTTCGTTATTCAAAAGAAACAGTTAAGTTTATTACAAGAAAACCCACTATGCCTATACTATGAAGAAAGCACGCTTATTAACATACGTAATATTTTTCGCCTTTCATTTAGGATTCCTAATTGTTGCGCTTTTAATTGATGGCATATTGCCAGACAAGCCCATAGATCCTGATAATTTTAGCGACTTAGGGAAACTGATTCCATTATTGAAATATTTCAATTACATTTTTATTGTGAAATGGGTGGCTACCATAGGAATTATTCTGGTAGTGATTGATTTTATTATAGATTTTATGGAAAAAAGCTCGTTCAAATCAGAAATCAATGCTTTGAAAAATGAGCTGAATGCAACAAAGGCAAAAATGTATGACATGCAATCTGCATCTGCTAAAGGCAAAATTGATGAAAGTCCTTCTGCAATAGTGGAAGAAACAAAAGAAAGCGAAGAATAATAGAAATGGAATATTCCGATTTGATTTCTGCTGAGTTGCAGGAAGCTGCACAAGTACTTGATCGTTTTCTTACAGATTCAAAAAACATCGAAAACATTGAGGCTGCTGCTGTACTAATGGCTCAATCCATCAGTAGTGGCGGTAAAATCATCTCCTGTGGGAATGGAGGTTCACATTGTGATGCTATGCATTTTGCTGAAGAACTTACTGGACGTTATCGTGAAAACAGAAAAGCATTACCTGCGATTGCTATTTCGGACCCAAGTCATATGAGTTGCGTGGGGAATGATTTCGGATTTGATTTTATTTACTCAAGATATATTGAAGGCTTAGGGAATCATGGAGATGTGCTGTTAGGAATTAGTACGAGTGGTAATTCTGAGAATGTAATCAATGCCTTTAATGCGGCTAAAGAAAAGCAAATGAAGACAGTAATACTTACTGGAAAAGATGGAGGAAAACTAGCTGGACTTGCCGATGTAGAAATTATTGTGCCTCACGTTGGGTATGCCGATCGTATTCAGGAAATTCATATTAAGGTCATCCATATTCTAATCCAACTTATCGAAAAACAAGTGATCTAATGCTCTCAAAATCGTTTGGAAGTGCGGTACACGGAGTAGATGCAACTCAAATAGATATTGAGGTAAATGTGTTGCAAGGTACAGGTGTGTGGATGAGTGGACTGCCTGACAATGCCGTAAAAGAAAGTACTCACCGAATTGAATCGGCTATAAAACATTTTGGATATTATTTTCCTCGACAAAAGGTAGTGGTGAATATGGCACCTGCCGATGTGCGGAAAGAAGGATCAGCTTATGATTTACCTATAGGGTTAAGTGTACTTCAGGCTTCGGGACAAATTACAGCAGAGCCACTAAGTAAGTATATTATTATGGGTGAGTTAGCCCTAGATGGTATATTACGGCCTATAAAGGGAGTGTTGCCAATAGCCATTGAGGCTCGAAAACAAGGTTTCAAAGGATTTGTATTGCCAAAAGAGAATGCCAATGAAGCAGCAATTGTAAATGACTTAGATATTATTGCTGTAGAAACAATAAGAGAAGCGATTCAATTTTTTGAAGGTGAAAAAGAAATAGTTCCATTGGAAATGGATACAAGAGATATTTTTATGTCTCAACTTAATGACTACGATGCTGATTTTAAAGATGTACAAGGGCAGGAAAATATTAAAAGAGCCTTGGAGATTTCGGCAGCAGGAGGGCATAATGCCATTATGATTGGTCCACCGGGTGCTGGTAAAACGATGTTGGCAAAGAGGTTGTCTTCTATCTTACCTCCTCTTTCATTGCACGAGGCATTAGAAACTACAAAAATTCATTCTGTGGCAGGTAGATTGGGAAAGGATGCTTCTTTGATGACTACACGCCCTTACCGTAGTCCTCATCATACTATTTCTGATGTGGCATTGGTCGGAGGGGGAGGTTATCCTTCACCTGGCGAAATATCGCTTGCCCACAATGGTGTGTTATTTTTAGATGAATTGCCTGAGTTTAAGCGCACCGTATTAGAGGTAATGCGCCAGCCAATGGAAGAAAGAAGAGTGACCATATCTAGGGCTAAAATTTCACTCGATTTCCCAGCTAATTTTATGTTGGTAGCGAGTATGAACCCTTGCCCTTGTGGATATTATAACCACCCAGAAAAGGAATGTGTTTGTGCTCCTGGCGTAGTACAAAAATACCTCAACAAAGTAAGTGGGCCATTGCTCGACCGTATCGACTTGCATGTGGAAGTTACTCCAGTATCATTCGATGAGATGACCGCTCAACGAAAAGCGGAAACAAGTGAACAAATTCGGGAACGCGTTATTAAAGCTCGTGAGGTGCAGATAGAAAGGTTCAAAGATCATAAAAATGTTCATTCTAATGCTATGATGCCCTCTCAAATGGTGAAGAAGGTATGCGAAATAAATACGGCAGGAAAAGCATTATTGAAAAGTGCCATGGAAAAACTAGGGCTTTCTGCTCGGGCGTATGATCGTATTTTGAAAGTATCTAGAACCATTGCCGACTTATCTAATTCGGAAGAAATTAAAATAGAACATTTAGCCGAAGCTATTCAATACCGAAGTTTAGATAGAGAAGGGTGGGCAGGATAATAATGAGTGTTCTTTAAAAATAGAAAAGAGTCGATAGCTTCTTCTTACTCTTGAAAATTAAGTCTGTATTACACCTACATTAAATTTTTCGATAGGGGCGTGATTAGCTGCTTCTATTCCTGTTGAAATCACTTTTCGTGTTTCCAAAGGATCGATAATGCCATCTACCCACAATCGAGAAGCGGCATAATAGGGGCTTAATTCTTCGTTGTACTTATCCGTTATTTCTTTGAGTAGTTTTTCTTCTTCTTTTTTAGAGATTTCTTGTCCTTTAGCCTTTAGTGTTGCCACTTTTATCTGTAGCAATGTTTTTGCTGCAGAAGCACCACTCATAACGGCAATTTGTGCTGTTGGCCAAGCATAAATTAAACGAGGGTCATACGCTTTACCACACATGGCATAATTTCCCGCTCCATACGAATTTCCAATAATAATTGTGAATTTCGGAACAGTGCTATTGGCCATGGCATTCACCATCTTAGCACCATCTTTAATAATACCTCCATATTCAGCATTACTGCCCACCATAAAACCACTTACATCTTGTAGAAAAACAAGTGGAATTTTTCTCTGATTACAATTCATGATAAAGCGAGCAGCTTTATCTGCTGAGTCGGAGTAGATCACACCACCCATCTGCATCTCTCCTTTTTTTGTTTTCACGTTTTTTCGCTGGTTGGCCACAATGCCTACTGCCCACCCATCTATACGTGCTGTACCACATACAATGCTTTTTCCATAAAGCTCCTTGTATTCACTTATCTCAGAGTCATCTACAATATGTTTTATAATATCACGTATATCGTATGGCTTTATCCGATCAGAAGGCATGATGCCGTATAACTCTTTTTCATCTAATTTTGGCTTGCTTGATTTTGTGCGGCTAAAGCCTGCTTTTTCG
>JAOULS010000121.1 GCA_029881895.1 Cyclobacteriaceae bacterium
AAACCCCGATGCGGTTGTTGAACCAAAACTATCATTGCAATGGTTTGTTGACATGCAAAAAATCGTTACTCCTGCGCTAGAAAATGTACTAAATGACAACATCGAATTTTTCCCTCCCAAGTTTAAAAACTTATACCGCAATTGGTTGGAGAACATAAAAGACTGGCCTATTTCGCGCCAACTTTGGTGGGGGCAGCAAATTCCTGCTTTTTATTATGGTGAAAACGGAGTTGCCGTAGCCGCTACAAAAGAAGAAGCACTAATAATTGCTCAAAAGGAAAACCCTACACTCACATTGGACGACCTTAAACAAGATGAAGATGTAGTGGACACTTGGTTTAGCAGTTGGCTTCTGCCGATCACTATTTTTGATGGATTCGAAAATCCTGACAATGAGGAAATGAAATATTACTACCCTACTTCTGTTTTAGTAACAGGGTGGGACATCATCTTTTTTTGGGTAGCACGAATGATTATTTCAGGCTATGAATATACAAATGAAATGCCTTTCAAAAAAGTGTATTTCACAGGGATGGTGCGTGATATGCAAAGAAGAAAGATGTCTAAACAATTAGGCAATTCTCCTGACGCATTAAAGTTAATAGATAAGTTTGGAGCTGACGGTGTACGTGTGGGTATGCTATTAAGCTCAGCCGCAGGAAACGACCTACTTTTCGATGAAAAATTATGCGAACAAGGACGAAATTTTACTACCAAAACGTGGAATGCATTCCGATTAGTAAAAAGTTGGGAAATTGATGCTACATTGTCTGGTGACAAAAATAAAGCCTCCATTGCTTGGTTCGAAGCAAGGTACAATCAGGCACTTGTTGAATTAGAAGATCACTTTGAGAAATTCCGATTGTCAGAAGCACTTATGGGCGTTTACAAATTGGTTTGGGACGACTTCTGCTCATGGTACTTAGAGATGATAAAGCCTGAGTATCAACAACCCATCGACCAAGCTACGTATGACGCTACCATCCATTTCTTCGAGAAATTAGTTAAACTAATGCATCCGTTTATGCCATTTATTTCAGAAGAGATTTATCAGAATATTCAAAAAAGGGAAGAAAATGATTGCCTGATTGTTGCTGAATGGCCAACAGCGAAAAAAATCAACCAACCAATTATCAACGAGGCAGAAATAGCATTTGAAGTAATTTCGAATATTCGTAATACTAGAAATGCTAAAGGGATATCTCCTAAAGAAAAACTAATCCTTTTCATTAAGTCCGATAATTTTACCAAGTTTAATACTTTCACTCCTGTTATTAAAAAATTAGCTAACCTTACTTCATTTGAATCTACAAATGAAAAAGTTGATCAATCCATAAGTTTTGTGTTAAAAGCCGATGAATTTTTCATTCCGATGGAGGGAAATATAGACACTGAAAAGGAAAAAGAGGCATTACTAAAAGAGCTGAAATACACACAAGGGTTTTTAACGGGAGTGGAGAAAAAGTTGAGTAACGAACGCTTTGTGAACAATGCGCCAGAACAAGTACTCGCCAACGAGCAAAAGAAAAAAGCAGATGCTGAAGCCAAAATTAAAACATTAGAGGAAAGTTTGTCCAGTTTATGATCGATATCGAACTATGAAAATCATATCACCTAAAAATTATTTAAAATGAAAGATCATCAATTCAGTCCCGAGAGCTTAATGATGTCTCATGGCTATAATCACGAGTTATCCGAGGGTGCTATAAAATCTCCTATTTTTCAAACCTCAACTTTTGCTTTCAAAACAGCAGAAGAGGGGAAAGCTTTTTTCGAAGTAGCATATGGTCTACGAGAAAAAAAAGAAAAGGAAGAATTAGGGCTGATATATAGTAGAATAAACAATCCTGATCTTGAAATTTTGGAAAATAGATTATGTCTTTGGGACGGTGCGGAAGATTGTGCTGTATTTTCTAGCGGCATGTCAGCTATTTCTACGGTTTTAATGGAATTTACGAAACCAGGGGATGTGCTGTTATATTGCCTTCCAATATATGGAGGTACCGATCATTTTATTAAACATATTCTCACCAAATATCAAGTTGAAATTGTTCCTTACTCTTCACATGACAGTAAAGAGGATATTATCAATAGATTAGAGGCAACTGGAAAAGCCGATAGGTTGTCATTAGTATATGTAGAAACTCCAGCCAACCCTACTAATAAGCTTATCGATTTGAAGATATGTAAAGACATTGCTAATAAATATTCTACTAGAGAAAACCCTGTTTATATGGCAGTGGACAATACGTACATGGGTCCTCTTTGGTCACACCCATTAAAGCATGGAGCTGATATCGTTATGTACTCAGCTACAAAATACATTGGTGGGCATAGCGATTTAATTGCTGGAGCTGTTCTAGGCTCGACTGAAGTAATGGAAAGGGTAAAAGCATTAAGAACATTCCTCGGAAATATGGCAACCCCATACGTAAGTTGGTTGATGATGAGAAGTTTGGAAACATTGAAAATACGTATGGATCAACAAGCCTTAAATGCTGCGGCACTGGCACAATTTTTACAACAACATGAAAAAATTGAGAAAGTGTATTATTTGGGATTTTTAGAAGAAGATCCAAAAGAATATGAAATATTTAAAAATAACGGGTATACCTCGCCTGGTGCAATGATTTCTGTATTGGTGAAAGGTGGTGAAAAGGAAGCCTTTGTCCTCTTAAACCATTTGAAATTGGCAAAGCTAGCGGTAAGTTTAGGAAGTACAGAGACATTGGCACAACATCCTGCTTCTATGACGCATGCAGGTATTGATCCCGAAGAGAAAAAACAGTTTGGCATCACCGATAATCTCATTCGTGTTTCTGTAGGAGTGGAAAATGCTGATGATCTAATTTTCGATTTTGAACAGGCTTTAGGGAAGATATAGCAAGACTAAGTCATTCCGTAACGATAGCGAAGGAATATAAAACATATTACTGGTTCATGAATTCTGTATAATGGCTAAGCTTCCTAATCGGATGACTACCTAAAAATATTTGCTCAAAACAAAAACAACCCTTGGTGAGTTGTTTAGGCAACATGAAAAATATAAATGCGATTTTAAAAGTATTATAATTTATTGCAAATTTGGCTTTATAAAAACATAAGTCATAGCCTTCGAAACTATTAAACCCGCATTATGCATAGAGAATACCTGCCTTGCCGGCCAGGCAGGTATTACATCCATAAATCACTGTGAAATAGACACTTCATTTTGATTATGCGCATCACCACCTATTTCTTTGTACTTTATGGCTTCATTACGAATTCTATTGCATAAATCCGGGTTAAATAGATAAAACATTGTTAAAAAACAATATGCTGGATGCTATAACATGATGAAAATAATCATGATCGACATGAAGTGTTAGTTGCTGAAATGTTTTTTGAGATAAGAAAATGAGGAAAATACTCCTTTTATTTTTAATAGTATTTTCAAACCTGATTTTTACTCAAATACCGAGTACTATTAGTAACGAGGATAAGATACATACATCTTATCACCATATCCATTTCACAAATGTCAGTGCTGCTATCACTAGTACTATTACAGAAATAACATTTAAAATAAATCCTGCCTTCATCATGTCACGAACACGAATAAAACCGCTCGAAAATACTACTGCATTTGGAGGGGTGGAAATAGGCATCATAAAAGCGCAACTTGCAGCCATTGTAACAGGTACTACTAAATAAAAAGGGCTGATACCTAAACCATTAGTAATACCTATAACAACAGGAATAAAGATGGTGGTGAGTGCCACATTGCTCATTATTTCCGTCATGAAAAGCATTATAGCAGTAAGTATTGCGATAACTACCCACATCGCCATTTTACCATCTCCAGAAACTGTTTCTGCCAACAAATTCACTACCCCAGATTTTTCCATTCCCTTTGCCAAGCAAATTCCTCCTCCAAACAGGATCAATATCCCCCAAGGTAGCCTCTTCATTGCTTCCCATTCCATCAACATCTTACCTTTTTTATTAATAGGTAGACTAAACATTGCTACTCCCCCCATCATGGCTGTTACCGTATCGTTGAGTAACGGCTCTCCTATCAATTGATTAATTTGTTGCTTAAACACCCAACCTATGGCTGTTAGTGCAAATACTACAGCAACCATTTTTTGCTCATTTGTCCATTTTCCTAATTTATTTATTTCGTTTTCAAGTAATTGATTGGCACCTGATACTTCTAGTTCTTTTATCGGAAATAATACTTTTACAATAAGAAAATAAGTAATCATTAAGAGAACAATAACTACAGGAATACCAACTAGCATCCAATCTAAAAAATCGATACTTATATCATAAAATGATTCCATATATCCCACAAGAACTACATTGGGAGGTGTACCTATAATCGTTCCGATTCCACCAATATTGGCAGAATATGCTATACTTAATAATAAGCCTAATTTAAATTGATTAAGATATTCTGCCTTATAAGTTTTCTCCAACAATCCTACTACCGATAAAGCAATAGGTAACATCATTACGGCAGTTGCAGTATTACTAATCCACATACTAAGAGATGCTGTGGCTATCATAAACCCTAATATTATACCATTTCCGCTAACACCTGTAATCTTTATTATGCTTAAGGCAATACGTTTATGAAGATTATGCTGCTCCATAGCAAGAGCTAACATAAACCCACCCATAAACAGAAAAATTATTGAGCTAGCATATGGAGAAGTAGCATCCTTAATATCAAACACACCTAACAAAGGGAAGACTATCATCGGAAGAATGGCAGTAATAGATATTGGGACAGCTTCCGTTACCCACCATGTTATCATCCAAGCAGCGAGTGCCAGCACCTTCCAGCCTTCAGTCTCTAAGTACAAATTTGGATGTAAATAAAGAATTAAAAAAAAAGCCAAAGGGCCTAATACAAGTGATATATATTTAGACATAAATTAATGATTTGTACACTACTTATTTGACAACTTGTTTTATATATATTGATCGTTTGTTATCCAATCCCATTTTTTGCCATATTGCATTTACTGCTACTTCCCATTTTAATGCCGACACCCCTTTTTTACCACCAACAATACGATATGCTTCATGATTATAAAATATTTCAAGTCGCTCGTGAAGTTGTGGATTTATTGTTTGAAGTTCATTGAAATTCAATACTATATTTTTTTGTTCGTTAATAAAGTCTATTTCTATTCTATCTATGAACAATTTCACATCACCATCACCAACATACTTTATCACATTGTCTTCTTCACTGTGATAAATTTTTGACTTTAAATCTTCAAATATAACTTCATCATATTTATCTTCTATTTTATCAGTAATATATTTTAGCATCCATGTCTCTTGCCAATCATACCAGTCACGGATATTATCAAAATAAAGGTTTTTTCCTGACACCAATTCATAAAACCCAAATACATCTATTGACAAACTATAGTTACATTGATTGCACCAAAAACTATTTCGCTTTGACGAAAAGCTATCAATAGAATTACATTGAGGACAAACATACAGTGCATGACCAATTCCTTCTGCTTTATGTTTTGAATAAACTGGATTCATATGCAATCGCTGATAATCCACTTCATCATGAACAAGTGTATCATTCAATCGAGTATAGATATCTTCCTCTGACAATTCATTTACCTCTTGACTACTCAACATGAGTGTATAAAGCACATTTACTTGCGTTCTTCTCTTTTTTGTCGACCATCTCGGGTTAAATAAGTTCATCCCTTGCAATACGCCAACTACTACAGGTACTTTAAGCATTTTAATAAGTTTTACAATTGATGAATCCATTGGAAAACTTTTTCCTGACCAATTTCGAACCGCTTCGGGAAAAACACCAACATTTTTCCCTTGCCTAACTACTGTTACAATATCACGAATCACTTTTGTGTCACGAATATTTTTCCTTTTAGGAATAGCACCTAATCTGATAAGAAAAAAACGTAAAAACGGATTTCTGAAAGCGGCATCAGAAGATACAAAATGCGTGAAACGTGGCAAAAAATGACCAACTATAAATGGATCCCAAAAACCAACATGGTTGCATAGTAAAAGGTAAGGTGCGTCTAAGTCTTCCACCTCTTTTGGCAACTGTTTTTTTATTTTGAAGTATTTGATAAATACTTCCATAAAAACATAAGTGATAAATCGAATATAGTATTTGGTTGGGTATGCTTTACTTTTATTCATCTAAGAACGAACTTACTATCTTTTTAATATTTAGTGGTACTCAGAATTATTTTTTATGAAATGGCGCAGACCAGACATTCCCATTTTTCTGATTTTCGATTTTAAAAAAGGAGTCCAACCTAATAAAGTCCCAGTAATACCTAATGCCATACCTGACCACTTCCAAAGATCAAATTTATCCGTATGTCTATAAATCAAACCTTCTTTAAACTCGAATGTAGCTGTAATTTCATTATTTACCTTTCGTTCAGTTTTTGAAAAAGAATAACTCGCTTTCCAAATCACAGTATTTTCATCTAACGTTGTGAATTCAATTTTCAAATCTTTTCCTTGTTCGCATAACATATGCCACATGGCTTTTACTTCCAGAGCATTGAGGTTTTGAAAAACGGGATCGGAAAATTGAGCTTCAGAATGGTAACACGACTGCATAGTTGCGTAATCCTTTTGTTGAAAAGCAGTGTAGAATTTGTTAAGAAGCTGGGTTGGATTCATTTTTCAATATATACGGTAATTAATAAAGAACCAATTTATGCACTTTACTTTTTGAGATAACGCTTTATAAAAAAGTGGAGATTCAACCACTAAATAATACAATAGGAATTCACTTCTAAGTTACAAACTAGAAGAAAGAAGTAGGAGATTTCACAAAAAACTAAATATGGTATTATTGTATTTTTTATTTATATTTAATTGTTCCTTTTTATTCGTTGTATTTAATGGGTAAAAGGCAGAATGACAAAATATGTATAACATGCATGTTATTAGTAAGTTATATGGCATTTTCTTTAGTAAATTCAGCTTCTTGAAATAGTCATATGATGGAAAGCTAAAGCTTGGCGTTAATATTAGATTTTATGAAGTTGAAAAATATATCAGGTATCTTCTTAGTTCTTACTCTTTTTTCTTGTTCTTGTAATGACAATACAGTTGAACCACTCCCACTCATATTCTCTACAGACTATTACACTAACTATGGTGGAGATTACGAGGTTTGGGTAGTGATTTCAGATGAAGAAGGTAACCTCATTTCCTATCAAAGAGTAGAAGGTGATTCAGTACTTAATTTTTATGGAGACACAAAAAGTAAATCAATATCACTAACAGGCATAAGAATCTTAGGTAGCAAAATCAATATACAAACATATCAGGAATTATATGAAACAGGCTCCTCCCTCTTTCAAGAGATTGATATTCCTAATGCTCTACGAAGTGAAATAATTGGTCAGGCACACCTTGTGATAGAAAACTATTCAGATGCAGCCGACCCAAACTCTGTTTCGACTTTCCAAATAAGCAGTAACTATAATGAAGGTGGACCATTAGATCAAGCTAGTGAGTTCATTTCTGGGTATACTTATAGCTGCGACTTAAATCTAGCCTTTGATTCAGTTCATTTGCTGATAACAACTTACTTTGAAGGCTACCCTATGTATCATGAATTTGGCATTAAAACGGGGGATACTGTGATAATTGATTTTAATCAATTTAAGCAAATGAACTATTTTCAGTTGGAGGGTAATTTTGATTTTTTTAGTTCCTATTCTTCATTACCCTTTAACTCCTATTCAAATGCAGGATTTCACAGTTTCTCAGAAAGTATTCAAAGAGATAATTCTATTTCATCTAGAAATAAAAGTGAAGTTTTAATAGGGTATTTAAATGGTTATGATAGATACAGATTCACTGCTGCTCTCAATCATTCAAGCTTGATTTATAATTACATTCCCAATGAGAAAGTAAACCTTGAATATTTCGCAGAATCATTGGATTACAATGGAAATACAATCGAAGACTTTACTTGCAGAATTAACAGGGAATTCAATTTTAAGTATATTTCTTTTGGATACGAAGATCCTTCATCGGGAGCAAGTTGTAATTGGTTATATCTTACCGACCAAGAAAATCAAAAGCCTATTGAATTACCCTCGGAAGTCCTCCGTGAATTTAACTCTCTTAAAATAGACATAAATGCTTTAGAAATAGAAAGAGTTCAAATAGATTTTGAAGAAACAGAAGGAAAAGATATTTCATTTGTACGTTGCTTTGATTGTGAGTGAAAATCTAAAGCTAACAAGCCAAAAAATACTACATTGAAATAGAAGTACATCCACATGATGTACCTATTTCTTTTCATGGTAAATACCATTTCAGAAGTGGTAGTACAAAACAAGAACTCCAAGGTGTTGCACTCAATGAATTTTTGCTTCGTAAGTCTGGTAAAACGTGGGACGATGTTACAGAACCCAGTGCTTCACTTGATCATATTGACGAAAAGGCAGTAGAAGCCTTTAAAAAGGGTGCTGTAAAAAGTGGACGTTTACCACAAGTCGAGAATGAAAATGACATTCTTCAGATTTTCGAGAATCTTCGTCTTACTAATGACGGAAAACTAAAACGTTCGGCAGTATTGCTTTTTGGGAAA
>JAOULS010000122.1 GCA_029881895.1 Cyclobacteriaceae bacterium
TAGTACATTTTCTAGCGCAGGAGTAACGATTTTTTGCATGTCAACAAACCATTGCAATGACAATTTTGGTTCAACAACCGTATCGGGGTTTCGTTCTGAGAAACCTACTTTGTGTCTAAGATTTTCAATTTTAACTAATTGACCTAGGTCTTTCAAATCTTTTGCCACTAGCTTTCTTGCTGCTTCTCGGTCAGTACCGATATAAAACTGAGCGGCTTCAGAAAGCGTTCCGTCATCATTTAGGATGTCAATTGTTTCTAGCTCATGTTTTTGACCAATTTCATAGTCATTTATATCATGAGCAGGCGTTATTTTTAAGCACCCTGTTCCAAATTCGATATCTACATACTCATCTTCAATAATCGGAATTTCACGATTCACTAATGGAACGATCGCTTTTTTTCCTTTCAAATGCGCATATCGTTCATCTTCGGGATGTATACAGATGGCCGTGTCACCCAAAATAGTCTCAGGGCGTGTCGTTGCTATAGTGATGTATTCATCACTGTCTACAATTTTATATTTTACATAGTAAAGCGCAGCATCTACCTCTTTGTATATAACTTCCTCATTGGAAACCGTTGTTTTAGCTGTAGGATCCCAGTTTACCATTTTAAGATCACGATATAAATATCCTTTGTTGTAAAGCGAAGTAAAAACCTGTGTTACCGCTTTGTTATTCTTTTCCTCCATGGTAAAGAACTCACGATCCCAATCGCAAGAAGCACCTAGTCGCTGCAATTGTTTTAATATAATACCTCCAAACTCGTCTTTCCACTTGTAAGCATGTTCAAGAAATTCATCACGAGTAAGATCCGATTTCTTAATTCCTTGCTCCCTCAATCGTCCTACAACCTTTGCTTCTGTGGCAATCGAAGCATGATCGGTGCCGGGCACCCAACACGCTTCTTTTCCTTCCATTCTCGCTTTACGAATCAACACATCCTGAATAGTATTGTTAAGCATGTGCCCCATATGTAGTATTCCTGTAACATTTGGAGGTGGAATTAATATGGTAAAGGGTTCTTTGTCAGGGTGAGGGCTGCTTTTAAAAAAGCCTTTCTCCATCCAGTAGCTGTACCATTTTTCTTCAACTTCAGCAGGGTTGTATTGTATTGATAACGACATGAAAATATTTATCTATAATGATTAAGAAACAAAATTACAGGAATTATAGAAAAGAAAGTTAGATATAGGGAGGAAAATAAATGATATTTTATTCTTCCATTGGAAGATCCTTCAATCGTATTATTTTTGAATGGTAAAAAAGAACGTAGTACCCTTCGTAAGTTCAGATTCAACCCATATTTTTCCGTTATTTTGGCTTACAATTTTTTTAACTATAGAGAGTCCGATACCTGAATTTTCAAACGATTCAGATTTTTGAAGGGTTTGAAAAATTTTGAAAATCTTTTCATGATTTTTTATGTTTATTCCTGGGCCATTGTCCTGTACGTAGAATTGCCAAAAATTTGATTTTTCAGTATGACCAATGTTTATTTTCCCTTCGGGTTTGTCTATGTACTTAATGCCATTTGAAATCAGATTTTGAAATAATTGGATGAATTGTGTCTTATAATTATGAATAATGGGAAGTTCAGTATCAAAGATTATTTTGATGTTGTTTTTATTTTCTAAGGTGTCAAAAAGCTCGCGAATTAAATATGATAAATTGATTTCTTCTTTGTTATAAACATTATTTCCAATTTTCGAGTAACTAAGTATTCCTTCAAGTAACGAATACATTTTTTTAACCCGGTTGCTTAATAGGATGAGATTTTTGTTTGTAGTTTCATCCACTTTGCCTTGTAAATCCTCATAAATCCAATCAGAAAGGGTGCTTACGCCTCTTAAAGGTGCTTTTAGATCGTGAGAGAGGATATACATCATTTCTTTGAGTTCACTATTGGCTGTATAAAGTTGGGACACTAATTTTCTTCGCTCATTTTCCGACCGTATTCTTTCGGACATATTCCTGCCAACTATTATTACCCCTTTTGTATATCTCATTATCGAGATAGATATGTCTAGAGGGAGTTCTTCTCCTATTATACTTTTAATTAATATTTTAAACCTTTTATCTTTTGATTTTTCTGATAGAAGGGTTGAAAATTTTTTTTCTAATAGATGAATATCTATTTTAGGTCGTAAAGTCTGAATGATATGGAAAATAGTTTGTCCATAAATTTTTCCTAATTTTTTTGTTGCTGCAGTATTGTGAAATTTAACATCACCCTTGTCATCTGTTACAATTAAAATATCGGATTGACTGTCTAAAATATCGTTTAAGTAATCGATAGAAATGGTAGAGGCCTCCAGTTCTTCGGAGAGCATGTTTAATCCGATAGCTAGCCCATCAAATTCATCTCCTTCTGGTGACACTTCCATTTTATTTTCAAAGTTTCTACCCCCAATCGCCATGACTGCTTCAGTTGCATCATGAATTCTTTTGGTACTGTACTCTTTGCTTATTCTTGTTTCTAGTAATTTGTCTTTTTCTATGCGCAGGGCTTTATTTATTGTAGCTAACGCCTCTTGGCTTTCTGCTCTAATTTTATTTTCATATTGTAAATCTTCATGCATTGTCATTAAGCCTACCAAAACCTCTCTCATATGGTCGTGCTCTTCTTCCTCTATTTGAGTTTCAGTAATGCTACACATGCCCGCATTAATATCAGCAATGTGATGAATAATTTCTTTTACTTGGTTGTGGTCTAATGGCAAATCTTTACTTTAATGTTTTTACTTTATTTATAATATTCATTGCGCTTTCGAAATCTCCACATAGGTTTAAAGAATCATAACCGACTCCACGAAGTATAAAGCTAGCAAGTGTGTTTGTCCAGTAATTTTTGCCTGAAATCACGCAAATTTCTTTTAATTTAGGAAACAGACTTTTTAATTCTCCTTTTATTGTGGCACGGTGTTCGGCAGTTGGTTTTTTGGCATGTGCCACATTTACAATCAAATAGTAAGTGTCTAAATCTTGTGTAAGTTTTCTGATTCTTTCAAACTGAATTTGATACACAAAAGGAGTAGGATTCATTATTTCATTATAACAAACAATGTCTTCTTGTATTAAAAATACGTGTCTTTTTAGGTTGGTCAAGTCCTCAAGAGAACTTTCAGCATTATAAAAGGCATCATCTATTATCCAATCCATAATATTTGTATATGGTATTTTAAAAATAGTAACATAATCAATAGGACAAACTAATCAAATTTATTGATAAAATTATCTTTAATAGTAGATTCAATCATTTATACCCTTTGAAGGGTGGTACAGCTCCTAAAAGTGGTTTATTATGCTTCTATCAATGACCTTTATTGATTCGATAACTCATTGAATACAGGTTTAAAATTAAACGATTTGTTACTAAAATCAAAAAAGAAGAAAAAGTAATCTGGTATCAAGAAAAAAGTACGATGAATCACGTATTTCTAACTACGTATAATTACTTAAATTTAATTTATTTCATTGTTTTTGTGTGTTTTTGTAATATAAATGTCTGAACTTACTTGTAACGATTTATAAATAGATAAATAGAAAATAGAGTTGAACCTTAATTACTTATCAGGATGGAAGACAAGAAATTTGGAATTTTATATGTTGACGATGAACAAGATAATTTAGATGTTTTTGAATCTACATTTTGGAAAGAGTATGATTTGCATTTAGCGAAATCGGCTAGTGAAGGTATGGAGTTATTAGACAAAGAAGATATCCAATTAATCATTACCGATCAGCGCATGCCTTTGATGACTGGTGTAGAATTTTTAGAAAAAACCAGAGAAAAATTCCCTAAAGTAATGAGGATGATTTTGACGGGGTTTAGTGATATGGGAGCGATTATAGAGGCCGTAAATAAGGGAGAAATTGTTAATTACATTAATAAACCTTGGAAAAAAGATGAATTAAAACTTACCATTGATAAAGCTTTAGAAACATATAGTCTACGAGAAGAGAATCAACAATTGCTGATTCAATTGCAAAAAAGCAATAAGAATTTGGAAGATTTAAATGCTCATCTGGAAGAAAAAGTGGAAGAACGAACACAAGAGTTGGAAACAAAAAACTCTGAGTTGATGAATACAATGTATAATTTAAGAAATGCGCAAGCCCAATTATTACAATCAGAAAAGCTGGCTTCATTAGGGATGCTTTCGGCTGCCATAGGTCATGAAATAAGGAATCCAGTAGGGATGGTAAAGGGTGCCTTAGATATAATAAAATTGGATCTTGATTATTTTATTGAGGTGCTTGACGATGTCAAAATGCTTGATGGGTCAAACCTTAGTGATGTTGAAAAGTTGAAAGAAAAAATTTCTAGTGAGGAATATTATGAAAGGAAGAACGACCTGTCAAGTCTTACAGAAGATGCATTAGATGGGACAATTAGAACATTAGAAATTATTAAGAGTTTAAGAAATTTTTCAGGATCAAGTACCGATAAATGGGAACAAGTAGATATCCATGAAGGAATTGATTCAACATTACTTTTGTTGAAACTCAAATTAGCTGATACAGGCATAAAAGTTGTAAAAAATTATGATGAGTCGATAGGGAAGATTAACTGCTTACCTGGCCTACTTTATCAGGTGTTCATGAATATTATCGCTAATGGTGTTGATGCTATTGTTGAAGAGTCGAAAAGAGATGGGGTGATAGAAATTACTACTGTTAATAAAGGTTCTTCTGTACAGATAAAAATAAAAGATAATGGCGTAGGAATGTCTGAAAATGTAATGGAACATGTATTTGAAGCATTTTATTCTACCAAAGATCAAGATAAAGGAACAGGCTTGGGCTTAAATTTAAGCAAAGACATTATCGATAAACATAAAGGAGAAATTAGTATTACTAGCGAAATTGGAGAAGGAGCGGAATTTAAAATTAGTTTGCCTGTTAGTGTTACGATTTAGAAAGAAACAGAAAAAAGAGAGTTGGATGTTGTGTTTTTCTTGAAAAATGATTTTATGAATACAATGGTTGCTTACATGATAAAATAATTGTTTACACGCAATAGGCATATATGTAGACGGTATTTATAGGTGTAATTTTTGAGTTTTTATTATCTCTATAATGAAGAAAAAAAGGCTTTAATCTTCTGGAATAAAATGAAAAATGTTAATACGCCCTATGTGATAATACATGAAAGCGAAGAACTATCGATTCGTTTGTTTAAGGAAAATCGTGGGAATATCATTATAAAAAAATTAAATCAAAATACTCATTCTTTTTATGTTAATAAGTTATTAAATGAATCTGAAATAAGTAAAAACTTAAATTTCTCAGGAGTAAGGAAGGTTTTTCAAATTAAAAACAAGGAGTCCTCTCCTGAATTGTGGCTTGAGTATATTGAGGGAAAGACATTAGCCACACTGTCTAAAAAGAAAAAAGGCAACATTTTTGAATTTTTAAAAATTGCCATCGGGGTTGTAAATATTTTGAGTAATGTTCATGAAACAAACGTTATTCATAATAACATTAACTATGATAATATTATTGTAGGGAGTAATGGCCAAATCACACTCATTGATTTTGGAATAGCTTTTGATTTGAATGGAAATATTCCCAATCAAGAAGATTTCCTGAATCATATTGATTTAAAGTATTCATCTCCTGAACAAACAGGTAGAATTAAGCAGAAAGTTGATGCGAGAAGTGATTTGTATTCACTAGGCGTGGTGTTGTATGAAATGCTTTCAGGAAAAAGATTATTTAATTTTTCTGATAAACAAGATTTAATTAATGCCCACCTCTTAACTATCCCAGAGCCAATTAGTGATGTCGATAAAAATATACCAAAAACGATATCGAATATCATATCAAAACTTATTAGAAAAAATAAGAACGATCGCTACCAAAGTGCAAAGGGGTTATTAATTGATTTAACAAAATGCTATAATCAACTAAAAGAAAAGAACATAATAAAAGAGTTCGAATTAGACGAAGTTGGATATGCAGAAAATCATAGAATCCCTTCCACTTTTATTGGAAGGGAAAATCAAATGGAGGTGCTAAATGAAGAATTAGCATCGTTATTGGAAAAGAAAAAAACACTAATAACAATTTCGGGCTATTCGGGTGTTGGTAAAACAAGACTTGTTAAAGAGTTTATAAACTTTAATAAGCAAAAAGAGTTTACTTTTATTTCAGGAAAATTTGATCAATACAATCGTGGCGTACCCTATTCGGGAATTATTGAATCCTTTTCTAGATGGATTGATGTAGTTTTAACATTAGAAGAAAAAAAGAAGAAAGAGTTAAAATCTAGAATAGAAGTAGCGGTAGGAAATAATGGTAATTTGTTAATTGATTTGTTTCCCAAAATGAAATTTATTTTGGGGCAACAGCCTACTATTCCAAAAGTAGGGCATAAGGAAAATAAGTTCAGGTTAGAGCAAGTAGTACAAAATTTTATTGGAGCAATAGCAACAAAAAATAACCCATTGATATTATTTATTGATGATTTGCAATGGGCAGACGCATCATCATTTGAATTACTAAATACAATTCTGAAAAGTGATAAAGATTATTATTGTTTAGTCATTGGATCTTTTCGAGACAATGAACTGAAGATTGGCAACAACCTTAATAAATGGATAGTCGATTTAAAGACAGAACATGTAAATCATGTAAAAATTTACATTGAAGAACTTTCTCTAGACAACATAGTGAATTTAGTTGAAAAATCGCTAGACATCAGCTCAGATAAACTAAAAGTAGCAATATGGTTACATCATAAAACAGGAGGGAATGTGTTTTTCACTCTTGAATTAATTAATATATTATACAAACAAAATTTTATAAAGAATCAAAAATTAGGTACTCAAAAATGGAGCTTATCGATTGAAGAAATTAATCAACTCGAAGCACCTGATAGTATAATAGATTTGATTGTTGCTAAAATTTCTAAAATTGACCAGAATAACCTTGAATTACTAAAAATAGGAGCTTGTATTGGAAAACAATTCGATACTGAAGTGTTGAATTATGTTGCTAGTACTTCCTCAGCTGAAAAGTCACTTCTTTCAAGTGAACTAGATGATTATTTGGTTAAGAGTGAAGGAGGTGATGAATTGCTTACTTCATATTATTTTGTACATGATAAGGTACAAGAAGCAGTTTATTCATCACTTTCAGAAAAAGAAAGAGAACATTATCACTATTTAATAGGTAGTTATTATAGAAACCAAAGTGGTTATGAAGAGATAAACAATATGTTTTCCGTTGCCAGGAATTGGAATATAGTCAATGTGTCAAAGCTCAATGAAAAAGAAAAAAGAGCGCTTATTGATATTAATCTTGAAGTTGGCATCAATAGTTTAAATAATGTATCAAGTGAAAATGCAATACTCTATTTTGACAAAGCTCTAACACTAGTAGGACAAACAAAAGGGGTGCGTAAAGAATTAATTGAGGAAGTGATGTTTTGGTCGGCCAAAGCAGATTATAATAATGCCCTATTCGATTCGGCAGAAATAAAATTGAAACAATTACTTCAGACGACAAAATCATTACATAATAAATCTGAAATAGCGATTATTCTCTGTCAATTAATGCAGTCGCAAGGAAAATGGGAAGAAGCTGTGAAAGTTGGATTGAATATTTTAGAAGAACATCATATTCAAGTTGACTTTCCTGAAAGTGAGTTAGGAGCTCAAATTAATCTTAATATAGAAAAGGCGACTAAGTTGATTAAGGCTCAAATGAAGAGCAGTTCAAAAAAAACAAAACCTTTAACAGATACCAACCAACTCACCATTCTTAAAATAATGAATGTTGTAGTTTCTCCAGTATATGTGATAAGACCGCAATTATTACCCATTATTTTGTCTAAGGGTGTAACTCACTCTATTATTCATGGGCTTTCTAAGTATAGTCCAGAGTTTTATCAAATTTTCGGAAGACTATTGTTAAGCCAAAGAGAAATTGTAATTGCCAAATATTTGATAGATACAGGCTTTGCACTTTTAGAAAAAATAGATGTAGAAGAACAAAAGTGCAATGCAATTTTTAGTTACTTACAAAACATGTATTGGTTTAGACCTTTTAATTACAATGAAAAATATGTAATTAAAGCTTTTAAAGCTGCGGTAAGTGTTGGAAACGTAATTTTTGGTGCCTATATATATGCAAATGACCTATTTGAAACAGAAGCTAAAGGAGAAAATTTAGACAAGTTGTCGGAAAAGATAAAAGAGTATTCTACTTATTTAGAAAGGGTAAATAATCTTCCAATGTTACTTCTCCGTGACACGATAAGTGCCTTGATTGACGAACTTAAAGGTGAGAATAAAAATGCATTAGACAACCTTGTTCATTCTCCTACTTTTGATGGGTTTGATCACGGGATTCATTATTTTAATGTGAAAAGAGCCTGGGTAGCTTTATTGCACAAACGTTATGAACAAGCAGAACATTATTTAGAACTTAGTACTAAGCATATTCATGGAGCATTTATGCAATATTCAGTTATCGAGCATCAGTATTATTCGTGCCTTGTACTATTAAAATTACACCCACATGAAGTTTTAGAAAAAGAGAGTGAAAAAGGAAGAATATTTTGGGATAACTACAATAATA
>JAOULS010000123.1 GCA_029881895.1 Cyclobacteriaceae bacterium
GAAAATTACCCCCCGTTCCTTCAAGGTTTACAACTTGCCAAAAATAAAAACACCCTACTTTCAAGTTGTCAACCTAAGCCTATCTACCTACAAGGTATGAACGATGTTATCAAACGATTACCCTCATTCCTTTTCCGTTATGTTTAAAAAATGCTTTTTGGGGTGATTCTTAAACACGTAACTTGTTATTTTTAATCACCAATATTACCTCAATGTTAAATTAGGAGGCCTCCTCCCTATAAATATTAAACATTTCATAAACGCTCCATTAGTGCTTCACTTTGTTATCAATCTACCTTTGTGAGATAATTAATAACAATTGTAATGAAAAAAGGACTAATATTAGTATTAATAAGTGTGATGAGTAGTATCGCATATGCTCAAAATGGGGTTTTAAAAGGTAAAATTATAGATGGAGAAACAGGAGAGGGGCTAATTGGAGCTACTGTATCCAAAGAAGGTACTAGTATTGGTGCTGCGGCAGACTGGGATGGCAACTTCTCATTAGCTTTAGCGCCAGGAACGCATAGTTTGGTGTTTCAGTTTATCTCCTATCAAACACAAATTGTAAAAGATGTTGAAATTAAAGCGGGTGAAACCACCTCATTTACGATTACGTTAAATGTCGCAGCAACCGAACTTCAAGAAGTGGTTGTAAAAGCAGAGCAAATAAGAGACAACGATATTGCACTACTTACTGTACAGAAAAAATCGGTTAACCTGATTGATGGAATCTCCTCACAAGCATTCAAAAAAGTGGGAGATAATGATTTAGGAGCAGCAATGAAACGCGTTACAGGTGTTTCGGTACAAGGAGGTAAATATGTATACGTAAGAGGTTTAGGAGACCGTTATACAAAAACCACCCTCAATGGAATGTCAATTCCTGGGCTAGACCCAGACAAAAACGCTGTGCAAATTGATATCTTCCCAACCAATACGGTTGAAAATGTAGTGGTGTATAAAACATTTACGCCCGATTTGGTAGGGGATTTTACGGGCGGAATTGTAAACATAGAAACAAAAAACTTCCCTGAAGAAAAAAACACCTCTATTTCAATAGGGTTGGGGTATAACCCTGATATGCATTTCCAAGATCATGTAGTAAGCTATAAAGGGAGTGATACTGATTTTCTAGGATTTGATAATGGCGATAGAAACATTCCTTTTTCAAAATCTACTAGTATCCCTAATGTTTTAGCCTCAAATGGAGACCAAGCCGAA
This sequence comes from Cyclobacteriaceae bacterium, assembly GCA_029881895.1. GTDB lineage: Bacteria > Bacteroidota > Bacteroidia > Cytophagales > Cyclobacteriaceae > JAOUKH01. Next base: position 1,225 of record JAOULS010000123.1, read on the forward strand.
GGGCTTACAAGGGCGTTCAACTCGCAACTTGGTACACAGAGCAGCACCAACTTTATGAATTATGGATTATCGATCAATCATGGAAATCAAATTAATAAGGAAAAAATAATCTTGGGATACAATGCTATATTCAACTATAAAAAGAATGATGAATATTATAATGATGTAGAGTTTGGAGAGTATACAAAATCATTCGATAAAAATGTAAATAACTTGTTAGGCGAAGAGGTAAGAAGAGGGTCAATAGGCAATCAAGACGTAATGTGGAATGCATTATTGTCTGGCGCTATTAAGTTTGATAAACACCACTTTTCTGCTAATGTAATGCGAACACAAAATGGTGTGTCATCGGCATCACAACGTAACAACGTAAACCTAGATGATAACCCCTCTACACTACAGGTAGATATCTTAACTTACATGCAACGTTCAATAACAAGCGGCATGTTCATAGGGAAACATAATTTTGATAAATTTAAAGTAGAATGGAAGGGGGCGTTAAACTGGTCTAGAATTTATGAGCCTGATTACAGATCTACCCGACTAGAAGTAAAAGAAGGAGGAGTTTTTGGTCTAAATACAGGTGTAGGGGCAGGAATAGATCGTTTTTATCGTGACCTAAACGAAAACAATCAAAACGTTAAAGTGGATGTATCCTTCCCTTTCGGCAAGAGCAACGTTTTTAAAACAGGGGGAATTGCCACATTTAAAAAGCGTGATTTTGAAGTAATTGAATATTTTTTTAGAAACATAGGAGACACCCCTATATCAGGAAATGCAAATGAACTATTAAAGGATACTTCTATCTGGACGCCTGAAAAAGGAGTAGGTTTAGTAGCTAAAGGTGATGGTCTAAACCCATCTAAAACGTTTATTGCAAGCCAATCTGTGTTTGGTGTCTATGCAATGACAGAAATGAAATTGACAGAAAAACTGAATGCCATATATGGCGTTCGTGCTGAAAAAGTGGGCATGCGATATACAGGTGAAGATCAAAGAGGCACTCGACTCAATAACGAGCAAACGTTAAATGAGTTCGACATATTGCCTTCGGCTAATCTCGTTTACGCACTCAATGATGACATGAATCTAAGAGGATCTTTTAACCGAACGTTAGCACGACCATCGTTTAAAGAAAAGTCTAATGCGCAAATATTTGACCCCATCAGTTCTCGAACTTTTCTTGGAAATTTAGACCTTAAAGAAACTCATATCAACAACTTTGATTTTCGTTGGGAATATTTCTTTGGTAAAGATGAAATGGTTTCGGTCTCTGGATTTTATAAAACGTTTGATGGTCATATTGAGTTAACATCTTTTGATACTGCTCCCGATCAAATAACAGCAAGAAACGCAGGAAAGAGTACAGTAGCTGGAGTTGAAGTAGAGTTTAGAAAAAACCTTACAAATAACTTCTCTTTTGGCACAAATGCTTCTTTTGTGAAATCAGCAATAGATATGAATTCCGTAATTGTTAACAGTAATGGCACAACCGAATACGAACTTCGAAAAGATGCCTTAAGAGAAGGTGAAACATTATCAACAACTAGAGTAATGTCAGGTCAAGCCCCTTATCTTGTAAATGGATATGTAAATTTAAGCAACAGTAAAAAAACCATTAATGTAAACATTGCATACAATGTACAGGGAGAAACATTAAACATTGTAGGATCAAGAAACTTCCCTGATGTATACACAAAGTCTTTTCACAGCTTGAACATGAATATATACAAAGACCTTGGTGAACACTTGAAAACAAGAGTTTCTATAGGTGTTAATAATATACTAGCAGCGGTTAACGAAACTTATTTTAAGTCTTACCAGTCCAACGAAAGAATATATGCTAGCTTTTCTCCTGGAAGAATGTTCACTGTTAAATACAGTTATCGTTTTTAAATAAAGTGCGATAAATAAATCTATAAGGCAGCTATTTACTCAATAGCTGCCTTTATTTTTTTCTTCTTTTCTACAACCTTTTTTAGCCGTTCAAGATCAACAAAAGTGCTATCGTAATATAGCTTATTGTCAATAATTTTTTGAGCAATCACCTTTTCTTCCAACTCATTCTTTTCAATTAATTCCTTTAACCTTTCAATCTCTCGTATGTTATCTCGGAGGTCTTTTGCCAGCTCAACACTATCTGCTTTAAGTTTATTGAGTTTTTTAGCTGTAAAAGCAACCGCACGATCAGCCTCATCTATTTTTTCTTGGGCTTTATTTTTGTAAAAGGTAAGTGAAAAATTGTATAAAAATAGTTGGAGTTTTGTATTTACAAGATCGAGACTATCACCTGATATCAACGTCTTATTCCCTGTAATCCAAATTTCTGTAAGCGTATCTGAAGGGGTTAACTTCGAAAAAACAGGAACTAATTTCTCGCCAATCACTTCCAAATCAGCTTCTTTTACAACAAGATGGTTTCCTTCTTCTCTTAACCGTCCTAAGCCACGAAGTGCTTTATACCATTGTGATTCTATTGCGTCCTCATCACCTGCTATTTTACTCGAATAGCCTATGTATAGTTCATCGCCTACTCTATTTTTCTTTTCAGTCACATTTACCTTTTGTGCTTGCAGTGATATAAAAGGTATTAGTGATAGTGTGAGAATTATTAATGCTGTTTTCATAGTGATTTATTTTCGGTTAATGAGTCAATTATCAAAAACCATGCATATATTAACAGTAAATATATTTCATACAGACTATAAATCCCTTTTTTATAATAAAAAATACAGAAATGAATAGCCGAATAGTAATAACAGGGGGTAGTGGATTAATTGGCCAACAGCTTACAAAGCTATTATTAGAAAAGGGACACGAGGTGTCTTGGCTCAGCAGAACGGGCAAATCTATTGCAGGAGTAAAAGGGTATTGTTGGGATATTAATAAGCAAACCGTTGATGTCAATGCTTTTGAGGGTGTATCTGCCATCATTCATCTGGCAGGCGAAGGCATTGCCAATAAAAGGTGGACGGCCCTTCAGCGAAGGAAAATTTTAAGTAGTAGAGTAAGCTCCACTAATCTTCTTTACACAACAATAAAGAAAGAACAATTTAAAATTGATGCCATTATTAGCGCAAGTGGAGCGGGGTATTATGGCTATGATAATGGTGAAAAAGAGCTTCATGAAAGTGATAAAAAAGGGATTGATTTTGTGGCCGATGTCGTTAAACATTGGGAAGACGCTGTAGATCAATTTAATAAATTAGACGTGCGAACCGTAAAACTTCGTCTAGGTATTGTGATGACCGAGAAAGGAGGGGCATTAGAAAAAATGGCACTTCCAATTCGGTGGGGAGTGGGTGCACCATTAGGAAATGGCAAACAATACATCAGCTGGCTGCATAGCAAAGATTTGTGCCGAATGATTTTACATGTAATAAACAACGAACAAATAAAAGGGGTTTACAATGCTTCTACATCAAACCCTATTACCAATGCCGATCTCACGAAAACCATTGGAAAGGTATTAAAAAGACCTATCTTTCTCCCCAATATTCCAAGTTGGGCATTGAGGATAGCTCTTGGTGAAATGAGTAATTTGGTGACAGGAAGTGTTAGGTTGTCCAGTAAAAAAATAGTAGCAACAGGTTTTGATTTTAAATTTAACACCATTGAAACAGCTTTATTCGACTTGTTAAAAACCTAATATGTTTTGTTTCGTATGTAGCTAAACAGTACATTTATTTTTTTGTGAAAAAACTTTTAATAACGACAAATGGTAGAGCAAACGGAAGAACAAAAAATAAGACAAGCATTTGAAGATAAAGATTGGAATGAAATAAAAAGTACTGATTCTTGGGTGATTTTTAAGGTAATGTCTGAGTTTGTGGAAGGCTTTGACCGACTAGCAAAAATAGGCCCATGTGTATCTATTTTTGGGTCGGCACGTACACAGCCCGACCATCCTTACTATAAAACAGCAGAAGAAATCGGTGCTAAATTGGTGCGCCATGGTTATGGTGTGATTACTGGTGGGGGGCCTGGAATTATGGAGGCTGGTAATAAAGGGGCTAAAAGTGAAAAGGGGAAATCAGTAGGTCTTAATATTATTTTACCCTTCGAACAAGATGGGAACATTTATATCGATCCCGATAAAATTATTTCTTTTGATTATTTCTTTGTTCGAAAAGTAATGTTTGTGCGCTATTCTCAGGGTTTTATTGTTATGCCCGGTGGTTTTGGCACCTTAGATGAATGTTTCGAAGCATTAACCTTAATTCAGACTAAAAAAATTGGGAAATTCCCCATTGTTTTAGTTGGAAAATCATTCTGGACTGGTTTAGTAGAATGGATTAAAACCACATTACTAGAGCAAGAAAATAATATAAATGCCAAAGATATGAACCTATTTACAATTGTTGAAACTCCCGAAGAAGCGGTTCAGGTAATAGACGACTTTTATTCTAAATATTTACTCTCTCCAAACTTTTAGTAGTTACTATATGATGTTCTCTTTTATTTTGTCAATACAGAAAAGGATTGTTTTTGGTATTATTGGAAGTGTTTTTTTAATCAGTTGTACAACTTCCGAAAACAACACCTCGCGTGCAATTGTTCCTGACAATCCTCCGTTGGGAGATTATCCTTCTTACTACAATGCGAAGTCGATACCCATTCCCGACACACTTTTTTTTGCTGAAGAACCCGTGCCTATTACTATTCCAGATGTACGTGAGCGACTCGATAGAGAGCTGCACATTAACACCTATTGGCATAACAACACAATATTCCTGATAAAGAAGGCAAATAGATGGTTACCACAAATTGAAGCCATACTTAAAGAACACAATATTCCTGATGATTTTAAATATTTAACCGCCATTGAGGGAAGTTTTAGAAACGATGTTTCACCAAAAAATGCTGTAGGTTTTTGGCAATTTAGAAAGGATGCAGGCAAGGAGTTTGGCTTGGAAATAACCAAAGAAGTAGACGAACGATACGACCCATTAAAATCAACTGAAGCAGCTTGTAAATACCTCAAAAAGGCTTTCGATAAGTTTGGGGACTGGACATTGGTGGCCGCCAGTTACAACAGGGGAATGAGTGGATTGAAAAAAGCGATTGACAACCAACAAGTAAACTCATACTACGACCTAATGCTCAACGAAGAAACATCGAGGTATGTGTTTAGAATTTTAGCGATTAAAGAAATTATTGAAAACCCAGAAAAATATAATTTTGAAATTGATAAAGCTCATGTTTACCACTATGAAAAAGTTCGATATGTTGAAATAACAGAATCGATAGACAATCTCGTTGTGTTTTCAAAATCGCAAAACATTAATTATAAGCTGCTAAAGAGACACAACCCTTGGTTACAAAAAGAAAGACTAACTGTAAAAAAAGGATCGACTTATAAAATAGCAATCCCTGTTTTATAATTTACATAAAGGATAATAGGAAAAAGTAGGGCATGTTTAGCTCCAATATTTGATAAATCTATGGTCAATTTAAAATTCAACACCGATTCTATTTTTTTCTAACCCTTAATTTGTATATTATTGAATAATTATTGTGTTATTATTGAGGAAATTAATTATATTGATTGAATGGGAAAAAAAGGAAGACCGTCAACAAAGCCGACAAAACTAAAAGAGGGATTTTATTTAGAGTTAACCACCAAGGGTTCTACAAACCGAGTGAAGATAAGAAGGGAAAGCATGGCAGAAATAGATATGGTAATAAAACAATACGGTAAAGTTAAAATTGCCACCTATTTAGGCCAACTAAAAGATGGGGTGTGGTTAGATGGAAAAAACAAAGGAAAAAAAGCAAGTTAACATTGCTTCTCTATTTTAATAAAATGGATTAGTCCTCCACGACTATTTTGCGTTACTAATCCCATTATACTTTTTTATTATTAAAAGCACATCTTCTATTGGAATAGACTCTCTTTTATGTCCATTTATGCCTGTTATTGTCTCAGCTGCAAACAATGAGTTAAGTATTGCCTCCTCAGTTGCCTCAATAGCAGCTAAAAATAATGGCGTGATTTCTTCATTTCTTAACGTCTTTGTTTCATTATACAAAGAGTTGCTAGAGTAAGGAATCAGATTCTCTTTAGCAGTAGATATTGCGATTACATAATCGCCACTTCCGTTTGAAGCAACTCCCCCAGTTTTTGCTAATCCCATTATCGCTCTTTTGGCAAGCCTTTCTAAATTTCTAGCATCTAGTGGGGCATCTGTAAACACCACCATCATGCACGACCCATCTACATCATAACTAAATTGGGTAGGGTAATTTTTTAATTCTTTTGCAATAGGAACACCATTTACCTCTAAAACACCCCCAAAATTAGTTTGTACCAACACGCCAACCGTGTAACCACCAAATGCTTTTGGAATCACTCGAGAGGACGTTCCTATACCTCCTTTGTACTGAAAACAGGTGGTACCCGTTCCAGCACCTACACTACCTTCTTTCACAACCCCTCCTTTTGCTTGGTGAATAGCAGACAATACATGTTGTTGAGTAATATGACGCCCACGGATATCGTTCAGCCAGCCATCGTTCGTTTCTCCAACCACTGCATTTACAGAGTGTACGTTTTCATTGCCCTCCTGCCCAAGTGTATACGTAATTAATGCCTCGGAAGCTACAGGAACACTTAGCGTATTCGTTAAGATTATGGGCGTTTCTATATTTCCTAACTCTTTTACTTGGCTATATCCTGCTAATTTGCCAAAACCATTGCCAATATAAATTGCCGCTGGCACTTTATTTTGAAACACATTTCCCGAATGAGGGAGTATTGCCGTAACTCCCGTGCGGATGCTATCCCCAACTACCAATGTAGTATGACCCACTTTTACCCCTTCAACATCGGTAATGGCATTATTGCTGCCTGTTTTTAATACACCAACAACAACCCCATAGTCTCTAATTCTTTTTTTCTGAGCAAAAGAATTTAACGAAACCAAGACCAACGTAGCAATAATAACTCTAGATAATATCATGTTTTGTTTTCAAAGTAAGTAAAACGTACACTAGTGAAATTAATAAAACGAGTGATAAATGCCAATATTCTAGATTTTTCATGCTGTATGATAATACCAGGTGCTACGACACAAGCGTTTTTATTTCGGGTATATTAAATAGTAATGAGATTGGTAAGTTGTAATACCTCTGCACTTATGGAAAGTATTGAATAATTTTAAAAACATAAAATAATTGTTATATTTACTTATCTGAAAATATCGGATGTATTACTCATATGTGATGTACAGGTGATCTCGGCATAAATTAACCTTAAATCAAAAAACATGACTGCTAATTATAACCGTGGAAGAAACTTACTTTTTATCCTCTTTGGACTGATGCTATTGCCTTGGGTCTATA
>JAOULS010000124.1 GCA_029881895.1 Cyclobacteriaceae bacterium
AGCAGTAGTTATCATTTATGTTTCATTGCCCTCTCTCAATATTATTTCAGGGAAGGTGTTGGTATTAGAGGCATTATTTCAGCCTCAATTCTTGATGATGGCACTAGGCTTAATCCTGTTTGTAGGACTAATGGCGGGGAGCTATCCCGCATTTTATCTCACTTCGTTTGAAGTAACAGATGTGCTAAAAGGACAGATAAAGACGAGTATGAAAAGTGGTAGGATACGTAGTGCCTTGGTGACTTTTCAATTTTGGATATCCATTATGTTGATAATTTGTACGACTATCGTTTATGGACAATTGTCGTATGTACAAAACAAAAATATTGGATTGGATAAGGATAGAGTGATTTATATTGATGGCGGTGCCTTGAAGGAGAATAAGAAAGCCTATAAAGATAAATTAAAGGCGTTCAGTCAGGTGGAAAATGTTAGTTTCACAAGTAATGCTTTTCCGAATATCAATAATAATTCGCTTTATCGTGGCGTAGGGAAAGAGGACGACCATATATTAGGAAATTATAGATCAGATTACGATCAATTAAAGACATTGGGTTTATCATTAAAAGAAGGACGGTTTTTCTCCAAAGAGTTTCTTACAGATACTGCAGCAGTAGTGATAAACGAAGCAACTGTTAGAGAAATGGGATGGGATAAACCATTGGAGGAGTATTTATCTAGACCAACAGGTGATTTAGGAGGTTTTGAAAAATTAAAAGTGATAGGGGTTGTTCATGATTTTAATTTTGAATCGCTAAAGGATAAAGTTCGTCCTATGGTGATACACCTTTCTAGTATTAACGAATTAAACATGATCGCAGTTAGGTTTAAAGGGAATACCTATCAAGAAGTATTGGGTGTAGCAGAAAATGAATGGAAAGAACTTGCTCCTAGTGAGCCATTCGAATTCACATTTTTAAGCGAAAAGTATGATGAATTGTTTCGTTCCGAACAACGTTTAGGTCTTTTGTTTAGTATTTTCACTGGATTTGCAATTTTTATTGCATGCCTAGGACTGTTCGGGCTTACTGCATTTTCTGCTGAACAAAGAACGAAAGAGATTGGAGTTAGAAAAGTACTTGGCGCTACAGTTTGGGAAATAAATACATTGTTGACGAAAGAATTCACTAAACTAGTGCTATTGGCTTTCGTGATAGCGGTTTATCCAGCCTATTATATTATGTCCAATTGGCTAAATAATTTTGAGTATAGAGTTGATATAGGGGTATGGGTGTTTTTAGTGGCTGGAGTATCAGCACTAGTAATATCATGGATTACCGTAAGCTTTCAAGCGCAAAAAGCGGCTCGTTCAAACCCTGTGAATGCCTTAAAATACGAATAATAGACAATTAAATTTACTAGAAAGGCGAGCCTATGGTTCGCCTTTCTAGTATTTATTTTTGTAGTTAAGTCCATATTCAATGCCGTTTAGTTGTGTTTCTATTTTTGTGGCAAAGTAAATATCTTATATCAATTCATCCACAGTAATAAATAAATCATTCCCAATCATGATTACGGTGTATTTTTTATTGATTTCAAATTTAAATTCATCCAAATAATCTTCCTCTTCCTTAAAAACCGCTTGCTTGTGTGATTTTTCTACTGTAGTAAGAAAATCGTAACGTGATAAATAGACTCTTCCCTCACCATAATTCATTTCACCATTTCTGTACGCTTCCCCAGTATAGTAGGTGAACTCCTTGTTATTAGCTACCTCTTTATATTCAGAATAACTCCCTGGTGCTACTTTTGATAGTTCATACTTTGTGTCAAATACATTAATATTGAAGGAGTCAAGATCGGTTAATATTTGATCTTCGGAAAGATAAAACCTCACCATAGGATTTGTATTTGTTGATTTGTTACATTTAAAAAGAACATTAACCATTAATATTAATGGAACGATAAAAACAATTTTATTTTTCATAATACATTCAGAAATATGTTATCTAATATGATCCACTTTTATAAAAAGGCATTCTTTATTAAGAGAGATTTTGTAATAAAGGAAGTATCGTTTCACCATTGTAAAATCATAACTGAATACCTTAAAATAATAGATAGTTAAAATTGCTTTTTTGATAACTTCAGGAAGTTATCAGCAAAGCTTTTTAGTTCAATTATTATTTCTGCTCGTAATAGCAATAGTTCATTTATTTTTGCCGAATGGTTTAGTTTGATTTTATTGAATTTCAATTTTTCTTGAATATTACGTAAAACCCCAAGATAGTAAAGAGAAAATTGTGCAGACCAATAGGCAACAATCAATACGATAATACTAGCCCACCATGTATATAAAAGTAGTGTGCTTACTCCCAAAAGGAGGTACCATATAACGAAAAAGATGGTGCCTATGCCAAAAGCGATAGAGCCACCAAACACAGGCCTGATTTGATGTTCTTTATCAGTAGTTTTTATGCGATGAAGAAATTTGTTTTTGAAAAACTCACCTGAAAAATAAAATGGAATAAAATTAAAAAGAAAACCAATTAAAAAAACAGGAAATAGAAGCCCGATTTTCCCATATTCAATAAAGTTGTTTTTAGAATGAATGTGATTTAACAACCTTCCATTCATCGGAATCTCTTTTATGATTTCATAGTAGCGATCCATTTTTTTATAGATGGAGGTAGTTGAATCAGGTGATGTTGATTCAAAATGGGCTACTGCTTTAATGACATCTTTTGTCATAGTAAACTTCCGTTCTAACTCATCGTTAGTTATCCCTAGGTCTTGCTGCAATTGTTTAGCGAAGATTTGCTCTACTCGCTGAATGGTAGTTTCGAGTTGTTCATCTTCAATATGAATAACTTCATTTCTTAATTTTTCCTCAACAAGTAACGTTTGTGAAATCACCCCTTCTTTGTCCTCTGCTTTTATACCATGATCAATATACATGGGAGCACCTACGCTTAATAGCACATCACTTTGGAAACGATGTGGGTTGGTGTAATTTATGCCTACAGGGATAATAGGAATGTGTTTATTCGTGTACTTTTCTGCTCCTAACACCATTCTTACAACACCTGTTTTTAATTTTCTAAGTTTTTTTTCTGTTTCACTTGTACCTTCAGGAAAAATGATAATCACACCATCATTGGCCAATGTTTCAAAACAGTGTTGAAACATATGGTTATTGCTTACTTTCTCTGACGCACCTGAATCGGGACGGTAAACAGGAATCATATTAAATTGTTTTTTAAATAGCCATGAGCTGAATTTGCTTCCAAAATATTCAGCTGCAGCGATATAATGTAATTGTCGTCCTGCGGTAATCGCCACAACCAGTGGGTCGAGCAATGCACTTGGGTGGTTAACAATTAATACCGCAGCACCTTTTTTTGGATAATTTTCATTGCCGATCACATTAATCTTCCGGAAATAAAAACGGATGGCCATTTTAATAATTGGAAGAATTAATGCATAAATCATTTAGTAGTGTAATTAGGTTAGGTGCGACTCTAAATATACGAATAGTAAATCAATTGTATTTATTGGTGAAATTTCTATTTCCATATTATCCAGTCACCTTACTTAGTTCTAACTCTTTTTTTGCTCTTTTATTTCCAATAATAATAGGTATGACTGCCGTAGGGTACATAATCAAACTGTAAACCGCAGCAACAATGGCGAACTCGGGACTGGCTAGTGATATTACTGCTACATGAATCGCTAATGTCCCGTTTTGATTTCCCGATTCGATACTAATGGAAAGAGCTTGCCTGAAATTCAACTTAGAAAAACGAGCGGAAATAAATCCAATAAGCATAGTTATTAAATTTAGACTTATGGCAATGTAAAGTGCTTTTTCAAAATAATCGGCAAGGTTTGCTTTTTCTTTAACCATAATTCCAATAATCACCATTACTAAAACAAGCGTACTCGCTACACGGACAGGCTTATCCATTTTATCAGCAAAAGAGCTTGAATATTTTTTAATAAGCATTCCTATAGTTAAAGGTAAGGCGATGACAACCAGTAAAGAACCAGCAATTTTGCCAATGGGGGCTGTTATTTGAGCATTTTCACTCATGAATTCCAATAGACCGAAATTAACAATTAAAGGAATGGTGATGATCGTTATTAAGCTGTTGATTGCAGTAAGTGATACTGAAAGTGCGGTATCTCCTTTTGCCAAATGAGTAATCAAGTTCGAAGTAGAGCCACCAGGGCAAGCTGCTAAAATAAGTGTACCCATAGCGATATTAGCATCTACTTTAAAAATAACGATGAGTACATAGCCAATGATGGGGAGCAGAATGATCTGATTTGTAAAACCTACAAAAATAGCTACTGGGTATTTTAAAACTCTTTTAAAATCATCTATGGTAAGGGATAATCCCATTCCTGTCATAATGATAAATAGCGCAATTACTAGGGCAATTGTAGCAGTAGAATCCATGTTTTTTCGTTTAGTTAACTGTCAAATATATTAAATTATTATTTATTGAATTTTACTTAGGCTTTGAACGTGAATTTTTTATCATTTATTTTACTTTCGAAAGTCATGTAATTTTTTTAACCTTTTAAATAGAGTCAATATGAAAAATATAAAAATACTTATTGTTTTGTTTTTTGTTAGTGTAATAGGACAAGCAAGTGCTCAGTATAGGACAGGAGATGATGAACTTAACAGGTCATTAGTGCGAATAGATGCAGAAGCGAAGGTTGATTTTGGTGCTTTTAAAGTGAGAATAGGTAGAGATTTCGAGATTTCGTCAAAAAAATTGGATAATCTTTCAGTAGCGGTAGGCATGAGTGCAGGGGATATTTATATGTCGGTGAAAGTAGCGAAAATTACAAATAGAAATATTGATGAGGTAGTAAAAGTATATACTGCCAACAAAAACAAAGGGTGGGGTGTAATGGCAAAAGAATTGGGAATAAAGCCTGGCTCACCAGAATTCCATGCCCTAAAAGGAAATACAAAAGGAAAGAATAAATCAAAAGGAAAATCGAACGGGAAAGGGAAAAGCAAACATTAACTGAAGGCGTTGAGTTTGTTATTTCTTATTAGAATAATAAAAAAATAGTTTTCGTTTTGTGAAATACTAGTTAGTATTACATCATGTCTGTATAAACATGACAAAATGAAAATTTTTTTATTAATAAGTGTGTTGTTCATGATGATGTCTATTCAATTAATAGGACAAAATCTTATTGATAGTAGAAAATCGAGCTACATTACCTACATATATAAAATTAAAGATTCGGAATTAGAAAGTCTTTATAAAAAAGATATAAGTGATCTTGAGGATTCGTATTACCATTCTCTTGTTGATTCATTTTATACAGACAGCACATTACAAAAAAAGCTCGATTACGGACATTATTTGTTTGTATCAGCCGTTAAGGGAGATTTAAAAATAGAAGCAAAGTCTTTCAATAATACGGACGTAAGAGTTATCAACAATAAAAATGATCTGCAAATTGTTGTTTTTAGCAAAAAAGGAGAAAGGATTGCCAATGCTCTTGTATATGTGAAAAATAGAAAGCTAAAATTTGATAAAAAATCAGGTTCTTATACTATTGATAAAAGTAATAATTTTGGTGTTATAAAAGTGTTTTATGACGGTAATTGGAGCTTTTATTCGCTTAGTAGAAGTAGAAATAACACTTTTGTTGTTCGGGCTGGTAAATTTTTGCTTTTTAGTCCCCCTTTAAAGTACTTATGGACTCCATTACGTGACCTTTATAGATCAATACGCTATTGGGAAATACCTAGTTTTGTATACAAGATAACTAATTTATTCACCTCTAATACTAATGATTATTCGAATAAATTCACAGGGTATATTGCCTTTAATAAACCAAAATTTAAACCTGGAGATACCGTAAAACTAAAGGCTTTTGTGGTTCGTAAAAATGGAAAACCTATCAATAAAGAGTTGACCTTGCGGGTAGGCAATTATCGTAATAAATATAAATCATTTGGAGCTATTTCTCCCTATAGAAAGGGAGCTTATAGTTATGAGTTTGTCTTGCATGATAGCTTAGACTTTACGTTGGATTTACAACAAGTAGTGATGTTGCAGAATATACAAAACAAAACTGTAATTGAAAATAGGTTCGAGTTTGAAGATTATGAATTAAAATCAACCAGTTATACATTACGAAGTGAGAATAGGGAAAACAGAGTTGATGAATCTATGGTGCTTTATGCGAAAGGAGTTGATGAAAATGACATGAACCTGCTTGATGCACGTATAAAGTTAAATGTACTTTCGAAGCGTCTTGAAAGTTATTCCTCTGAAAGTATTTTTATTCCTGATACATTATGGAACTATGAGCAACAACTCGATCCATTGGGTGAGACTAAAATAATTCTTCCTGATAGTATTTTTCCACCAACAAGTTTAGGCTACAAAGTAGAAGCTTTATTTTTAAATAGTAATAATGAGTTCCATTCTAAAACAGTTGATTTGAAGTATATTCATGAGAATAAACAATTTCAATTTAAGTTAAAAAATGATTCTTTATATATCAATTATTTACGATCAGGAAAGTCTGTTATTCATACGGCTAAGTTAATAGCAGATGCCAAGGATGAAACTATTTTTGAACAAGAAATAAAGCTTCCATATAAAATGGTTATTAACCCTTATATTGATTATTATTATATAACTGACGGGGAGAATCAAAATCATTATTGGATTGATGAAGTAGAGTCTAGTGTCATTCCTATAACATATAGAACCAAAGATTCTGTTTATATCTCATTAGAAAATCTACATAAAATTCCGATCTGGTACACGATCTATGCAGGGAAAAATCGAGTAAAAAGAGGAAGTAAGAATGAAGCATTAGATTTTGTGTTTAAATCAAAAACGTCAAAGCCCTATTTTTTGTCTATTCAATACCTTTGGGGAAATGAAATACGTGAAGAGGAGTACAGTATTCCATTTTATGAGAAAAAGTTAAATATAACTATTGATCAACCCGAAGTAATATATCCAGGGCAAATAGCTGAAATTAATATTGACGTTAAAAACCAGAGAGGAGAACCTGTACCTAATGTAGATTTAACAGCATATTCGTATACCAATAAGTTTAATAACGAATATTTTTCTCCTGAAGCCCCTTATTTAGGAGAGGTATTTGGGAATAGACCTATTTTCAACACTTTTAGTTTAAGAGAAAAAATACAAGGAACATATTCTAGTTCATTAATTTGGGATAAATGGGGAAAACAGCTTGGCTTGGATAGCATCGAATATTATAATTTTTTGTATCCTGAAAAACAATTTTATAAAGCTCAAATCAGTACACCTGATAGCAGTACCCAATTTGCCCCGTTTTATATGGAAAACGGAAAAATAAAACCTATTCATATTCTCTATATTGATAATATTCCAATCTATTACAGAGGGACTAACACAGTAACTAATTATTCTTTTAAAATTGATGATTTAGAGAATCATCAATTGAAAATCAGAACGGCTAATAAACTATTTAAAATAGATAGTATAGCACTAATTCATGGGGTTAAAAATGTTTTTAGTTTTTCTAATAACATTAATGATAAAGATGTTCGCATAGAAGATGCTCCATATATACTATCAGATCAGGAAAAAAGGGTTTTGCAAAGGCACCTTGTTTTAGTAGATGATAACTTTAAAGATAATTTTGCTTATATAAAGCAGTACGATAATGTTCAGCTTTTGGGTTCTATTAAAAATAACTGGAGAGGAGATAAACTTATAGTTGGTCCGTTTTTTAGTGACTCTACTTCATTCACATTAATGGAAAAATTCACTACTCATTTTGTATATGAGCCTAGTTATGAATATCAATTTCATAAAAACCTTCTAAAGATGAAATACCGTGATGATTTTAATCAGTTGAATCACTATTTGAATAATGGGCAGACTGACTATGAGCTAGGACAAGTAGCTTTGACTGAGGCTAAAATTAAAGAAAATTGGAAATTTCATCTTGACAATAAAAATCGAAATCGCACAAAATATTATAACCCTTCTTTTACCACCAATGGCTATGGTCGATTGTATTATCAATATCATAAAAAAGATTCTTTACGTGAAATGGGGATATATATTGATAAAATAATAATGCTTAATAAAGCTGACCCTAATTTTTTAAGAGTTTATAAAGGGAGTGAACGAACACTTCATCAGCTAGCTCCTGATAGTTATAGACTGATATTTCTTTTGAACAATCAAACTTATTTTACACTTGATTCTATTCATGTATTAGCTAATGGCGGGCGTTACCTTTCTATCGTCAACCCTAACATTCAGCCAAATGATTCATTAATTCATAATATGTTGAATATTGTAAGGATTAAAACTGGGGGACATAATTTCATAAAAGGGGAATTGGATAGAGATATAAGACAAGTAAAACAATTGGCTTATAAAAAGTATCATAACCCTTTTGATAGGTATGTTACAGGTACGGTAACTTCAATTGATGATGGAAGCACGATGCCCGGAGTGAATGTTGTTGTAAAAGGAACTACCATTGGCACTATCACCGATATTGATGGAAATTATATGTTGTATTTACCTA
>JAOULS010000125.1 GCA_029881895.1 Cyclobacteriaceae bacterium
AAATAACTTATTTAATAAAATTATTTGCCCATCAGAAACCTCACCTTTAATCCCTATATCCCAACTATGAATATTGTTTTCTCCTCCTCTTTTATCTTTAATGGATTTTCCATACAAATCTTCCATTTCAAAATGGCTAAAAAGTTTTTCTGTGAAATCAGACTTAATTGTTTCTAAACCGTTTTCTAAAATCGTCTTCAAAGGCATGAATTCTTTAGTACTAACAGACAAATTTGCTTTTTCACCTTTTGTTCCAATAATAAAAATTCTTTTACGAGATTGTGGCAAGCCAAAATCAATAGAGTCTAAAATTTCCCAAGAAATGTTATACCCTAATTCATTCTCAAGTTTATATAAAATTGTAGATAAAGTCTTTCCAATTTTGTCGTGCTTATTCTCTAAATCGTGCTTAACAAGTCCTTCAACATTTTCAAGTATAAAGCCATATGGATTTTTATCTTTTAATATTCTTTCAATTTCAAAAAACAACGTTCCTCTTGTATCAACAAACCCTTGACGTTTTCCACCTGCACTAAATGGCTGACAAGGAAATCCTCCTAATAAAAAATCAAAATCTGGAATTTGTTCATTTTCAATTTGAAAAATATCGCCTACAAAATAATCGTGACTAAAATTCTTTTCTAAAGTTTTAACGGCATATGGTTTAATTTCGGAAGTCATTACACACTCCGTTTCAAACCCCAACTCTTTGAAAGACTTTTCAAACCCTAATCTTATTCCTCCAAGTCCAGCAAATAAATCTATAAATTTAACTTTTGGCATTTTTATTATTTTATTGGGTTATAATTTACCTGTGGTTCAGCAGCGATTGATAATTGATTTTCGTATCCTTCGATTTCTATTTTTTCGCAACCGATGACCGTTAAACATTGTAAAAAGAAAGAAGCACTAAATGTGCCTCGACTTATTTTGCTATCGATACTCGATTTGGTTTCTTCAATTCCGATTTGTCCGAGCATATTTGCTAAGTCTGAATTTGAAATTCCTCTTCGAATTAATTCGGCTTTTAATAAACGTTTGACTTTGTCATTCCAATCTGACATAATACTATATACTTTATTTATTGCAAATATGTATTATAATTTGTATATATGCAAATAATTAAGTAGAAAATAAAAAAACTACCTACAACAACTAAACACTAATATATTACCTATTGATGGATACCCTTCTGTTGAATTTAACAACCGTAGTAGTCAAAAGCCATTAATGTATGGTGCTATAAAAAAAGTAATAAAAAATGAAATTTAGAAAAGCGATAGAAAGTGATGTTTCAGCTATTGTAGCAATGATAGCTGATGATGAACTTGGAAAGGAAAGGGAAAATTTTGAACATCCTTTACCAGATGAATACGTAAAAGCCTTTGACAAAATAAATACGGATGAAAATCAAGAACTTATTGTAGTGGAAAATGAAAAAGGTGAGGTTGTAGGAACGTTACAGTTAACTTTTATTCAATACTTGACGTATCGTGGGGGAATAAGAGCTCAAATTGAAGCGGTAAGAATTAGGAAGGACAATAGAGGGAATGGATTGGGAAAAGCAATGTTTGAATGGGCGATCAATAGAGCAAAAGAAAGAAAAGCACACTTACTTCAGTTAACGACCGATAAAAAAAGACCAAAAGCGATTGATTTTTATAAAAGTTTAGGGTTTAGTCAGTCGCATGAAGGCATGAAATTACACTTCAAGTATTAAACCCGTATTATTCAATAGAGAATTTATTACATCCATAAACCACTGTAAAATAGACGTTTCACTGTGATTATGTGCATCACCATAGCGGTGCTATGCCTTCTTTTCATAATCACCTATTTCTTTGTGCTTACGGCTTCATCACGAATTATATTGAATAATACGGGTTAAGATGAGTCAACCTGTTATGAAGGTAGCACCAAATGGATTGATAGAAATCACGCTATAATTGTCTTAATTTTTTGTGAAAGCCTAGTAGAAGCAGGTAATAATGGCAGTCTAACAGTGTTATTACATATCCCCATTTGGTAAAGTGCCTCTTTTAATCCAACTGGATTGCTTTCTTCGTACATCAAAGGATTTATACTTGATAATTGTTGTAATGTAGCAGTTGCTTTCTCGAATTTTTCTTCAAAAGCTAGAGCCATAGTAGCACTAAATACTTGTGGAAATACATTTGCCAAAACAGAGATAACACCTATTGCGCCAACAGACATGAGTGTAGGGGTAAGCATATCATCTCCCGATATGAGCATAAAATCTTCAGGCGTATTTTTAACTATTTCTATTGATTGTTCTACATTCCCTGAAGCTTCTTTTATGCCAATAATATTGGGGTGTTTTGCAAGTTCAATGGTAGTTGAAGCTTCTAAATTGGTTGAAGTGCGTGAAGGAACATTATATAAAATAACTGGTACAGGGCATTCATCAGCTATATTAGTAAAGTGAGCGATAATTCCTTCTTGCGTAGGTTTGTTGTAATAGGGGCTTACAGAAAGTATGGCGTCTATGCCCACAAAGTTAGTGTCTTTAATGGTAGTGATAACACCCATTGTATTATTACCTCCAATACCATATATAATAGGTAATTTAGAGGAATTATGATCGATAATGTGACGTAGAATTTTGTTTTTTTCATCAGCAGTAGTGGTTGCTGATTCTCCAGTAGTGCCATGTACCACTAAATAATCAACCTCGGCAGCCGTATGATTTAATAACTTGGTTAACCCATCGTAGTCGACCTCCCCCGTAGTTTTAAATGGGGTAACAAGTGCTACTCCAGTACCTTTCAATGACTTCATGTTAGTATCAATTTAATATTGAAATGTAATTGTACATTTCATCCACTAGGCTTTGGATTTCTTTATTTGGTGTAGTGATAATCATTTCGTAAAATTTACTTTGCTCCACTTTGGCACCACCAATACGACATTTTGCTTTACTTAATGCTAATACACCATTGATGACATCTAAATCATCAAAGTCGACATGTAAGAGATAGTCGAACGTTTTATTCGTAAATGCTTGTACTTTTTTGGTGTTATAATTGCCCCAAAAAGAAATGTCTTTTACAGTAAAAAAATCATATAAAAATTCATGATTTTCTTTATTGTTAGGCAAAAAGGCAAGTACTTCAACTTCTTTTCCGTCTACTTCAAGGCGTTTTATAAACGACTTAATTACATCGTGTTTTTTTCTATCATCAATGCTAAACACAATGCCTATTGATTGTGTTTTTTGGTAATTAGTAGTCGATCGGATAGATTTATTTTTTCTCACCCACCTTCTTGTTTTTACCGATAGAAATTTGTTTGAAAACACTGACTTTTAATTATTGATTAATTAATTTATTAAATTCTGTCTCTGAAATAATAGAAACGTCTAATTTTTCAGCTTTTTGTTTTTTAGAAGGTCCCATTTTCTCTCCCGCTACTAGGTAATCTAGCTTTCCAGATATTGATGAAACTACTTTTCCTCCATTCTTTTTTATTATTTCTTTTAACTCATCTCTGCCATAATTTTCAAATACTCCAGAGACAACAAAAGTTTTGTGCTGCAATATATCATTTTCAACTTGATAAATAGATTCATCAATCTCAAATATTAACCCACTTTTTTTTAATCTACCTATTTCAGCGATATTATCAGGTTGTTGGAAAAAAAATACGACACTTTTTGCAATACGTTCACCAATTTCTGGTACTTCTATAAGTTCTTCGTAGGTGGCGTGTAGTATTGCGTCAATATTTTTAAAATAGTGTGCCAGTTTTTCGGCTACTGTTCGGCCTACGTACCGAATGCCAATACCAAACAACACATTTTCGAACGGGGATATTTTTGAAGCTTCGATACCAGAAAGTAAATTCCTTGTTGATAAATCTTTAAAACCGTCTAAATCAATAACATTTTCGTATGTAAGATCAAATAAATCCGCAGGACTAGAGACTAAATGACACTCATATAATTGTGAAATGGTTCTTTCACCTAAGCTGTCAATATTTAAGGCCTTTCTTTGGATGAAATGTTCGATTCTACCTTTGATTTGTGGCGCACACCCATTGATGTTACTACAATAGTGTACGGCTTCGCCTTCCTTTCGTAGTAGCTCGGTTTGGCATTCAGGGCATTTCGTAACAAAATGAATAGGGGTAGAAGATGACGTTCGTTGTGTGATGTCTACTCCTGTTACTTTAGGGATTATTTCGCCTCCTTTTTCAACGAATACAAAATCACCTACTCGTAAATCAAGCCGTTCAATTTCATTGGCATTATGAAGAGAGGCTCTTTTTACAGTAGTGCCAGCTAATAAAACAGGTTCAAGCTCTGCTACTGGAGTAATAGCACCTGTTCGTCCTACTTGGTAGGTGACATTATTTAATTTAGTGACAGCATTTTCGGCTTTAAACTTAAATGAAATCGCCCATCTAGGATTTTTGGCTGTAAAACCTAACTTCTTTTGTTGTGAAATACTATTCACCTTTATTACAATGCCATCGGTCTCTAATGGCAATTCATGTCGTTTTTCCTCCCAATCAGTAATAAAATTAATTACTTCATTAATGTTTTTACACTTTCTATAGGTAGGTGAAATATTGAATCCCATTTCGTTCATGGATTCGAGGGCTGCCTCATGGGTAGGGGTGGTCAGTTCATCTCCTAGTAAGCTGTACAAGTAACAATCTAGTTTTCGTTTTGCTACAGCACTAGAATCCTGCATTTTAAGTGATCCTGAAGCTGTGTTTCTGGCATTTGCATAAAGCATTTCTCCAATGTCTTCCCTTTCTTTGTTTATCTGATTGAAGACTTCTTTTGGCATAAAGACTTCACCTCGAACCTCGAATTGGGGAGAGATGGGGTGGTTGATCCTTAAAGGAATGGTACGGATCGTTTTTACGTTGTTGGTTACATCATCGCCACGGTTGCCGTCACCACGGGTGACCGCACGGGTGAGTAATCCATTTTCATAGGTAAGGCTGATGGCTACACCATCAAATTTTAATTCACATAAGTATTCATAGTCATCGCTATCTAATCCTTTTTGTACGCGCGTGTCAAACTCTTCTAATTCTTCCTTTGAATAGGTGTTTCCCAAAGATAGCATCGCAAACTTGTGCGTTACTGTTTCAAATTCTTTTGTAATGGCACCTCCAACACGTTGAGTAGGGGAGTTGGGTGATTTTAATTCGGGAAACTGACTTTCAAGCGCAATGAGCTTGGCTAGAAGTTGGTCAAAATCATAATCAGAGATTTCAGAAGTGCTTTTTTGATAATAAAGATGGTTGTAATGATCAATTTGCTTGGTCAATCCTTCAATTATATTTTTAGCTTCTTCTAATTGCATTACTTATCGGAATTTAGCCGTAAAATTAATAAAAAAAGATATTCCTTTTTAGAAATTTTGAGAGACGGCATGAAATATTTTTATTCCTTATTTTTTTACTTACTATTTCAAATGTGATTGCTAATATTTTATGCAAATAACAGGTCTGAATAATGAAATTTATACCTCTATTTAATTCTTGATTTGGATATTATATAGTATACTACGAGATTGAAAAATTAAATATATCCTAATAAAAAAACGAAACACGATGAAGAAAACAGTAACCCTCTTATTATTAATGTGTAGCACATTATTATATGGGCAACAGAAACTAATCAATAATGCGAATGCACTTGCTGAAAAAGTAGAAGCAAAAACCATCGAATGGCGTCATGATATTCATCAAAACCCTGAATTGTCTAATCGTGAATTCAAAACAGCTGAAAAAATTGCTAATCATCTCAAATCATTGGGAATAGAAGTACAAACAGGTGTTGCACATACAGGTGTGGTGGGGATATTAAAAGGAGGTAAGCCAGGTCCAGTGATCGGACTACGTGCAGATATTGATGCGCTTCCTGTGACAGAACGTGGTGACTTACCTTATAAATCTATTGTAAAATCGACCTACAATGGTGTAGAAACGGGTGTGATGCATGCGTGTGGTCATGACACACACATTGCAATGTTAATGGGCGTTGCAGAAGTACTTAGCAAGATGAAAAATGACTTAAGCGGAACAGTGAAATTTATTTTTCAGCCCGCTGAAGAAGGAGCTCCCCCAAACGAAGAAGGAGGAGCCAAACTAATGGTAGAAGAAGGCGTGTTAAAAAATCCTGATGTAGATGTGGTATTTGGGATGCACATTAGCTCTGATACTCCTGTTGGAGAGATTGAATATAAATCGGGAGGATTGTTGGCCGCTGCAGATCGCTTTGTTATTAAAGTAAAAGGTGTACAGTCGCACGGTTCTGCTCCTTGGAATAGTGTTGATCCGATCGTAACGTCTGCACAAATTATTAATGGTATTCAGACTATTGTAAGCCGATCTGCGGAACTTACCAATGAAGCAGCAGTGATTACAGTAGGAATGATAAAAGGAGGGGTTCGGAATAATATTATCCCTGAAGAGGTAGAGATGATAGGTACAATACGTACATTAGACATAGGGATGCAAGACCTCATTCATGAACGATTGAGAAGCGTAGCCACCAATATTGCGATTAGTATGGGGGCTGTAGCTGAGGTAACCATTCAAAAATTTACCCCTGTTACGTATAATGACCCTGCTCTTACTGCAAAAGTTGAGCCTTGGTTAAATGAGGTTACGGGAGAAGGAAAATCGAGAATAGTTAAGGCGGTTACAGGTGCTGAAGACTTTGCTTTTTATGCGAATGAAGTACCTAGTTTTTTCTATTTTGTAGGTGGTTGCCCTTTAGGTGAAGACCCTAAAAAGGCAGCTCCGCACCATACTCCTGATTTCCGTGTCGATGATGCAGGGATGCTTACAGGGGTAAAAGCGATGCTTAACTTAACCATTAAGTATATGAATGAACCATTGAAGTAAAGGTTGTGTTTAATTGCTCAAAAGTAAAACCTTTAAAATTTACTTTTGAGCAATTAAACAGTAATCTAATTTTTTAAAAAATGACATCAACAACATTAGGGTTAAGGCAAAACTGGAAGCAATTTACGTTATTAGTAATCGTGAATGCTTTTGTAGGAGGTATGATCGGTCTTGAACGGTCTATCCTTCCTCAACTTGCCGAAGAGGAGTTTTCTATTGCTGCCAAAACAGCTATTCTGTCTTTTATTGTTGTTTTTGGAATTAGTAAAGCCATCACCAATTATTTTACTGGAGCATTAGCAAATAAAGTAGGACGAAAAAATCTTCTTACCATTGGTTGGTTGATAGGAATTCCTGTTCCTCTGATATTAATTTATGCACCCCACTGGAATTGGGTAATTGCCGCAAATATATTATTGGGAATTAATCAAGGGCTCACGTGGTCGAGTACGGTAGTAATGAAAATAGACCTAGTAGGAGAGAAAAATAGAGGCTTCGCAATGGGGCTGAATGAATCTGCTGGGTACTTGGCCGTGGGAATTGTAGCCTATCTTACTGGATGGATCGCTTCTGACTACGGGATACGTCCGTATCCCTTTTATTTGGGGTTAGTATTTGCCTTTGTAGGTCTATTTAGTAGTTGGTTTTTTGTGAAGGACACAGGGGGTCATGTCAAGTCAGAAGCATCGTCAAGTAAAATAAAATTGTTGAAAAATATATTTCGAGAGACTACTTGGAGTAATCCTAATTTAGGATCTATTTCTCAGGCAGGTTTGGTTAATAATTTGAATGATGGAATGATCTGGGGAATTTTTCCGATATTACTATCATTACGAGGGTTCTCAATATTAGAAATCGGAAAAATTGTAGCCGTATACCCTGTTGTTTGGGGGTTAGGACAGTTAGTGACAGGTAAATTAGCAGATCATTATAATAAAAAATGGATGCTATTTTCAGGAATGCTCTTTCAAGGGCTGACGATATTAGGGATGATAATGGCGACTACTTTTATTCAATTCGTGTTGCTGTCTGTTATTCTTGGGATAGGTACTGCAATTGTTTACCCTACTTTTTTGGCGGCTATTGCAGACCATACACATCCTCAACAGCGAGCCGAAAGCATAGGTGTATTTCGTTTATGGAGAGATTTAGGCTATGCATTTGGTGCAATTTTAACAGGAGTTTTAGCCGATTTTGTAAGTATTAATGCTTCAATAGCAGCAATTGGTGGTCTTACATTGATTTCCGCCCTTATTATTGGAGTTAGAATGAAAAATAATTAATATTTTGTCCTTGAATAACTTGAGATGAAAAATAAGGTAGTCAGAATGTTGGTGTTTTTTTTGCTCTGTACAACAGTAATGTTGAGCAATTGTGATGTTGATGAAATAATTATCCCGTCTGGTCCTGTTATCTCAATTTCATCACCAGGTATAGATACTCTGACAAGGTATAAGAGTAATGCAGAGGGACACCTTCATTACATTGCTTCTGTGTATGCACCAGGAGGACTAGGTAAAGTGAAGGTTAG
>JAOULS010000126.1 GCA_029881895.1 Cyclobacteriaceae bacterium
AGGTTTCATCTGTAAAAGGCATGAAAAGTGCATTTTTAACTCTTTCAGTCCCCACTAACCTAGCACTTTGATATACACTCAATTCAACAGGTAGATCATCAATAACAAAAGATAACTTACCATAAATAACATAATCAGCTACTTTTCCAGTAGAGGTTTTAATCTTAATGGGTGGTAGATCTTCTAGTCTGGATAGTTTAGCATCTACTTTGTATTTATAGTCTATCGGATAATACCTTAATCCTTCAAAATCTTTCATCAAATCAGCAGGAAGCATGGTTTTTTCAGGAATTTTATAGTCAGCATCTTTTTGCTTCCTAAATGCCTCAACCTTCTGTTGATGAATATTTATTTCTTCATCATCGTAGCTGGCTTGTTGATCTGATATACAAGAGATACTTGTTGTTAAAATAAATAATACATACAAAAAGGGTAAGTATTTTCTCATGTTATTAATTTATATTTTTTCACTTCCTAGCAATTACTTTCTCTACAGCGTTTACAATGTCCATTGGTGTTAAACCATATTTTTCCATCAATTGCATTGGTGTACCACTTTCGCCAAACGAGTCGTTTACAGCTACCATTTCAATAGGAGAAGGATTATTCAACGCTAATGTCTGTGCTACACTGTCGCCCAATCCTCCATTGCGCTGATGTTCTTCCGCAGTAACCACACATCCTGTTTTAGCTACTGATTTCAAAATAGCATCAACATCTAGTGGCTTGATGGTATGAATGTTTATCAACTCAACACTAATTCCTTTTTCAGCGAGGATAGCCTCTGCTTCTACCGCTTGCCATACCATGTGACCTGTGGCAAAAATGGTTACATCGGTACCTTCGGTCATTTGCCAAGCTTTCCCAATTTCAAATTTCTGATTATCAGGAGTAAAAATTGGCCAGCTAGGCCGTCCAAATCGTAAATAAGCAGGTCCCTGATGATCGGCCAATGCGATTGTTGCCGCCTTGGTTTGATTATAGTCACAAGGGTTAATCACCGTCATATTAGGCAACATTTTCATCAAACCAATGTCTTCTAGGATTTGATGTGTAGCTCCGTCTTCTCCCAACGTAAGTCCAGCATGTGAGGCACATATTTTTACGTTTTTCTCAGAGTAGGCTACCGATTGACGAATTTGGTCATACACTCTACCTGTAGAGAAATTGGCAAAAGTACCTGTAAATGGGATTTTTCCTCCAATAGCCATTCCAGCAGCAAGCCCTATCATATTTGCTTCAGCAATTCCTACTTGATAAAATCGCTCTGGAAATTCTTTTTTAAAATCTCCCATTTTAAGAGACCCAATAAGGTCAGCACATAGTGCGACTACATTTTCGTTGTTTTGGCCGAGGGCTAATAAGCCCGCACCAAAACCAGAACGAGTATCTTTTTTTTCAGTATAGGTGAACTTTGTCATCAGTTAAATAGTGTTAAATTAATGGAAGATCCGGATTTTATTTCAAATATCTTAATAGAAGTAAACTTACTTCCTGGTGCATTTTTAGCTCTAAATGCTACTTTATATTTTCCTGGCTGAAGCACTATCCTTTCAGTAGATTTATTTTCAGAAATCGTATATACCCATTCTTGTTTCCCAGAAGAGTTTATGGCATATAGACTACCATAACCAGGTGCAGTCATTTTTAGGTTTACAATTCCAGGGTTGTCGATTAACAATTGAGTAGGTTTATTTTCTTCAATTTTAATGTTTCTTAATTGTACCCTAGGTAAAGTCAGCACATCCACATCATAGTTTCCAATCAAATAATTGTGTGATGTATTAATCGGCTGAGCATTAATTACGCTTCCTGTTTTACGGTTCTTTACAATTACCTGAACCTCTTTTCCGTAGGCTTTTGATTCGGACTGTTTTATCATTAAACCTCCCTGTGGAGATTTGATTCTAATGGTATTATGCTGCCCTGGCTTAATCACTATATTATTTACTACTACAGGCGGAACAGTATTCACAACTACATCATAATTAAGTATCCCATCAATGTCAACCGTATCGGGTAACCCATTTTTATTGCGATAGTGAATAAATTCATACATGGGCAGTTTTGTGAAATGATTAATAAATGTAACATTGATGTTACTTACCGTTTTGTTTCCTTTTTCGCTTAGTAATTCAACCGTAGCGGTAGTTCTATCTAGCGATTGGTGTATGGATTCATTCAACGCTTTATATAATTCTTTCCTGTTTTTGGCATCAATAAATTTACCTACACAATCAAACTGTTTAGTGTCGGCTATTGTCATCCCTAGCCCAATAATAAAAGGTTTTAAAAAAATATCCTTTTTCTGAAGTGCTAATGATGTAGAGCAAGGGTCACCATCGCACGACTCAATACCATCAGTAATTAGTATAATAATATTACGATAAGTGCTTTTACTTTCAGAAAAATCATTCGCTGCCTTTTCCAATGCAAAAGTAATTGGTGTATTTCCTTTAGGAGCAATGGCATTTAACTTCGAAATAATTTGAGCATGATTTTTTGAGGCAAAAGGAACTTCAAGCTTCGTGTCGTTACATATATTTTGCTGCTTAGGGTACTGATGTCCATAAACTCTCAAGGCCAATTCTACATTCGTATTTGATGCCAATGAATCTACAATGTCGCCCAATATTCTTTTGGCAGCATCCATTCGGGTTTGACCACCCCCTCCCCATTTTGCCAACATACTCCCCGAACCATCCAGCAGAAAAAGTATTCGTGTTTTTTCTGGTAATTTTTGCTCATACTTTTGCCCATTTACCTGTAGGGCAATGAGAGTAAAAAAGATTATATATAAAGAATTAAGAAGTTTCAAATCTATATTTTGTACGTTTCAAAAGAGCACACACAGTGCTCAATACGCTTAATAATCTCCTAATGTTTCTTCTAACTGACTCAATGCTGATGCTAATTGCTCATCGTTTGGCGCTACTCCATGCCACTTATGGGTACCCACCATAAAATCGATACCTTGTCCCATTTCGGTTCGCATTAGGTTTAATATCGGTTTACCTTTTCCTTTTAACTTTTGAGCATTTTCAATTGTGTTTATTAAGTCAGACACATCGTTGCCATTACTTTCTACTACTTCCCAACCAAAAGCCTGCCATTTTGCTTTCAAATCTTTCAAGTCCATTACCTCTGCAGTAGGACCATCTATTTGCTGTCCATTAAAATCAACCGAAGCAATTACGTTATCCACATTATGATGTGCTGCATACATAGCGGCTTCCCAGACCTGCCCTTCTTGCAATTCTCCATCTCCCATTAGCACATATACAAATCGATCATCATTATCCAATTTTTTAGCTTGAGCTGCACCGATTGCTGCCGATAGACCTTGCCCCAACGAGCCCGATGCTATTCGAATACCTGGCAAATCCTCTTCCGTAGCAGGATGACCTTGCAAGCGGCTATTTAATTTTCTGAAGGTTGCTAGTTCACTTACTTCAAAGTACCCTGAACGAGCTAAAACACTATACCATACTGGTGAAATATGCCCATTCGAAAGGAAGAAAAGGTCTTCCCCATTTCCTTGTAAATTGAAATTTTTGTCGTGTTTCATTAAATGAAAATACATTGAAACAAAATATTCAGCACAACCAAGAGAAGCTCCTGGATGACCAGACTGGACAGCATGTACCATTCTTACAATGTCTCTTCGAACTTGGGATGTAATTTTTTTTAATTCAGAAATGTCAGGGGTATTCATTTTTTTTGCGTTTTTGTTGAGCAATTAAAGGGCGAATTTAGAACAATCCCTTGTGATGACAAAGTGAATAGTGCAATTAAGAAACAAATCGTTTATTTCACCCTCCAATATTGCCCGATTTGATGTGAATATCACGCTGAGGGAAAGGAATTTCAACATTGTTATCCTCGAAAATTTTATGAATGGCATAATTTATTTCACTTTTCAACATATTGGGTCTATCAATATATTCATGAGTCCATCCTGTTAACACAAAATTCAATGAACTATCTCCAAATTCACTAAAAAGAACATCGGGCTGTGGGGTTTCCAAAACACCTTGATGCTCACGAGCTACCGTAAGCAGCAATCCTTTAATTTTCTCAGGGCTTTCGTTATAGGATACGCCAATCGGAATTCTAAATCGCACAATTCTATCATTATGACTCCAGTTTATCACTCTAGCATTAATAAATTCAGAGTTGGGTACAATCACCGAAATATTATCATTCGTAAGCACGGTTGTTGAACGCCCAGAAATCTGAATAACAGCTCCTGTAGTTCCTCCTACTTCGATCCAATCTCCTTCCTTAATTGGTCGCTCGAACAAAATAATAATACCCGAAATAAAGTTATTCGTGATGTTTTGTAGACCAAATCCAATTCCTACTCCTAAAGCACCTGCAACTACACTTAAACCTGTTAAATCTATCCCTACTGTTTGTATGATAATAAACAAACCAAGGGTAACAATGGCGTAATACACAATCGTACCAATTGACTTACTGATACCTGATTCAATACCATAACGCACTAATATTTTTTTTACCAATACGTTTTTTAATTTTTTGGCCAAGAAAAACAAAAAAATGCATGCCGAAAAAAATAGCACAATCAAACCAAGCGTGATTTTAGTAGTACCTATATTAAAAAAAGAGAGGTTCGAAATCTCAATTAATTGCTGCCAAAAGCTTTTTAAACTCACTAGTATTCTTTCCATTTATCTTATGTGATATAAATATTGTCATGTAAATATACAATTATGTAAGAATATCGGTTTTTTTTACTTGTAAAATAGGTCATAGTGAGTATTATTGTATAAGATTTATAGGGAATTTACATACAAACGACAATTATGTTAAATAAAACTAGTTTTTTTAAGTTTGCATTATTGCTAACAGTACTTTCAATAATCAATGTATCTTATGGGCAAGACATTGATATAAAAAAAGTAATAAGTAAAGCTGATAAGTATTTCAGTATAAAAAATTATAAGGAAGCAATTCCTCTTTACCTGCAAGCGATCGAAGCAGGTGCAAACGATGCAAAGGTGTATTACAATACTGCAAAATCATACCATGGAAGCTTTGATATTAATGATCGAGTGAAGGCCGTTCCGTTTTTTGAAAAAGCCATTTCGGGGAAAATTAATCCTATACCAAAAGATTTCTATAGTGATATGGGCGATGCTTATCACTTGGATGAACAGATAAATAAGGCGATTGATGCATATCAAAAACATTTAAAAACGGTTGACTCAAGAGATCAGCGTTCTGTTCGAGATACCAAAAGAAAAATCGAAATTTCTGAAAACGCCCTAGCACTACTGGCTCAGCCGATAGAGGTAACCATAACCAAAATGGGCAGCAACCTAAATACAGAATACACCGAGTATAACCCTGTCGTTTCTTCCGATGAAAGTGTTATTGCCTTTACAGGATTACGCCCTAATACTGGAAAAACACGACCAGGAGATAAATTTATTGAAAACATTTATGTCTCCTATAATGAAACTGGCACTTGGTCTATTCCAGAGCAAATTAATATTAACTCCAACTACAACATTGGTACAGCAGGCATTTCGGCAGATGGACAAACGATGCTGATCTTTATAGGCGGAGCAAACAATACAGGAAACCTATATGTGATTGAAAAAGATGGCAGCAAATGGACAAACCCAGTCTCTCTAGGATCAGTGATTAATTCAAACTACCTAGAAAGTACGGCCAGCCTTACCCCAGATGGGAACACCATTTACCTAGCTAGTAATCGGAAAAATGGTTATGGAGGCTTAGACATCTATAAGTCGACTAAAGACATGAATAATAATTGGACCAAACCAGAAAACCTAGGACCAACCGTAAACACGAAGTATGATGAAGATGCTCCTTTCATCCACCCAGATCAACGAACACTTTTCTTCACCTCTAATGGACATAATACAATGGGTGGAAATGATATATACAAAACAGAATTAGTGAATAATAACTGGACAAGGCCATTGAACATGCGCTATCCAATAAATACTACTGCAAATGATAATTATTTCACCCTAACGGCAGATGGAAGAAGAGGCTATTTTTCTTCGGACAGAAAAGGAAGTACCGGTAGTCAGGATATCTATTATTTCGATATGCCTGAAGATGCGGGGTCAATTGCATTAACTATGCTAAAAGGCAAAATATTAGATGCGGAAACGAACAAACCAATGCCTACAAAAATCTATATCTTTGATAGCGAGACAAACCAGAAATTAGATTTTGTGTATCACCCTAATAAAGAAACAGGAAATTACTTGATTATACTACCTCCTAACAAAGGGTATGATATGATTATTGAATCAGAGGGATATTTACCCTATACGTTAAACATCGATATCCCCAACCAGACCTATTTTTATCAATTGTATCAACAGATATACCTTAAAACCATTAAACAGTTCGGTGTAGTGGTTGGTCAAGAAGTAGAAATAAAAAACGCTTTTTACGACACTTATCAAGAACATTTAGAAGATGTGAAAAAATCGCATGAAGCAGGGTTAGTACAGAATGATAGTATTGATGTCTATGAAATGATGAATGATTTAATTGCTTCAGACGACCAAGAAGGAGTTGAGTATTTATTGGAGCTAATTCAACTTGCTACACCTATCGAAACGGTTGATTTTTCTTCACTAGATGCTGAAAAAATGCAAGAAGCAACAAGAACCTACTTTTATGATGAAAGCGATGAAAGTAAATTTGAACAAAGGCAAGTAGGTGATGAAACGATATTCTCGCTACCCACAATGTATGTAACCGAAGAAGCAGAAAAACAAAAAATAGAAAAAGAAAAAATTAAAGAAAGAATCAATTACGACAAGGCTCTACTAGATAAAATCGTGAAAGTGTATTTTGGTTCTGGCGTTAGTACCGTTGACCCTAAATACAATGCTCAATTGGATGAAATTCTCACTATTTTAAATGAAAATGAAGGATTAGGGGTGGAAATTTCAGGCTTTGCCTCATCGGAAGGAGACGAAGATGCCAACAGATTACTTTCGAACGAACGAGCGAAAAATGTTTTATCTTCCCTAAATACAAAAGGTATCGTACGTAGAAGAATTATAGCAAAAGGGTACGGGGTTACTAAAGAAGAAAACGTAAGCAGTGAAGAAAGCAGAAGAGTAGATGTGAAAATTGTTGTACTAAAATAGTGATAGGGTGAATTGTTAGGCTGCTTAAAATAGGTAATACCACGTGCATATATGGGACTTGTTTAGATGCGGAAGTAACTTCTGCGCTAGAGTAGTGTCAGGCAACGTTGGAGTTGGTTAGTCAACCCCTTTCTTTATAAAGTAATATGATTAAATTTAGTGACCATAAAGGGTTAAGTATTTTATTTAGACTAATGTTTTATGGATCCATTATCTCAATAACATTAGTTACTGGCTATAGTTACTATCAAAAATATCAATACCCAAAGTTGACTTCTATAGATGAAATAAATGGTATTATCACTAATCTATCTGTTTATCAATCAGTAGTGAAATTTCAGATAAATCATAGCGAAAAATACATGATAGTTGATTCTAGGAATTATGCCTATAACCCGTATACGCTTCAGAAAATTCTGCATGAAGGTGATTACATGGAGAAGAATATAAACAACGATACAATTCATGTAAAAAGAAGAGAAAATAGCTGGATCTTTGTGATAGGAAAAGAACTTAATAAAGAATTAAGGACTGACTTATGAGATAACCTCAGATGATTAATTAGAATGAAATATTACTACTATTATATTTTCTTTAACGCCTATTGGTCATCTTTCGATTTGGGAGAAAAGATGATTCCAAGACAAAATGCTGCATTATACATGTTTTTACTTCATATGTTTATTGCAAATGGTATCATTTTTTTAATTAACAGCTTTGGAGTAAATTTTGATTTAGTCATATTGGTAATAGCAGCTGCTTTAGCAATTACTTTATTTAATAGGATAGTCTTAACGGAAAAAACATTTAATAAACTGTTCAAGAACTATGAATTTATTACCGAAAAATCTAAGAGGAGTAGATTAACTTTATTCTTTGTTATTATAGGAGTAGCAGGTTGTATTAATATTCTTGGAGCCATGCTATTTGCATTAAATGATGTTTAAATAATGGGCATTAACCACTATTCGACATTTGTAATATCGAATGTTTATCATAGGATTTATACTCCTACTACTTTAAATTAAGCACATGGAATCTGGAAGCGTAAAAAAAGGGCTCAAGGTAAAATATAGGGGGGGGATGTGTATCATTAAGCAAATATTAGTGATACCCTAAAAAGGAAAAATGGAATATCCCTTACTCCTCTAAACACAGCTCTAAATGCCTTTATCTTAGAATT
>JAOULS010000127.1 GCA_029881895.1 Cyclobacteriaceae bacterium
TCTTATTCGATACAAAAGGAGCATTTCCTTTGTATTCGTGAAGCTTTTCCCAATTGAAGGGATATCCATTCCCTCCACGTTGCGCTCCTTTGGTATCGAATAAGAAATAATCAACCTTATTTCCATACTTTTCTGTCACCGTAAAATCAAACCGATCGTCTACTCCAAAAACCTTAATAACTTGAACACCTATTTCTCGAAGACGATCGCAATACACAGGCGATTCATCTCCATGCAATTGAAGGAGGTCGAAATTATTTTTTTTCGCTATTTCAATCACTTTTTCTTTCGTTTCATTTACAAAAACGCCTACTTTTTTCGCGTTTCCGTATTTCTTTTGTGCAATGGTGCTTTCTGCAATCCATCTTTTTGATTTCGGGTAGCATATAAACCCTAAATAATCAAGATCCGCAGAAAGCAAACCCTCCATATCTGTAGCTTCAGTAAGTCCGCAAACTTTAATTTTCATAATTACCCTTTTCTATCAGCATTTTCGATCACCTGCACAAAGGCCGCACACGCTTCCTCTGGACGATTATTTCGCATAAAATTTTCTCCTATCAAAAACCCCTCATACCCAAATTTCTTCAACTCGATTACGCTTTCAGGAGAACTTATTCCACTTTCGGTGACTTTCACAAAGTCGTTAGGAATATGTGTCGACAATTGCTTCGAAATATTTATATCTACTTCAAAAGATTTTAGGTTTCGGTTATTGACTCCAATAAGATCAATATCATTTAAAGTAGTTGCTTCAAGTTCATCAAGATTATGTACTTCTAACAATACTTCTAGCCCCAATGTTTTTGCGAATTTTGCCAACTCCGCCAAACGATTGGGTGCAAGAGCTGCCGCTATTAGCAAGACAACATCTGCTCCAATAGACTTTGCTTCAATAATTTGATACTCATCTACGATAAAATCTTTTCGTAATATTGGACAGTAGTTATACTCTCTTGCGATAAGTAAATCTTCGCTATCGCCACCAAAATATTTTTTATCAGTAAGTATCGAGAGACCTGAAGCTCCTGCTTGCATATACCCTATTGAGATACGTTCTACCGATACATTTTTATTAATAATGCCTTTTGAAGGTGATTTTCGTTTTATTTCAGCGATAATTCCTGATTTATCATCACGTTGGATATAGTGCTTCATAGAGACTGTATCGACATCAAAATGAATGCTATTCTCCAATAATTTTACTGGAAACAATCCTTTTCTTTCTTCAACTTCTTTGTATTTATAAGCAACAATTTCATCTAAAATATTCATATTATGTATTTGTTTTTGATCTGTCCTCTAGCGTATTCGCTCTATTATTTACCAACCGCTATTTGTGTTTTTTTATCAGTCATTTTTTTAAAAGCCTCTAAGGCGGCACCCGATTGTAACGACTCTTCTGCGGTAGCAAATGCCTCCTCAAAACTCAACTGCTGATTAGCGGCATGAAGTGCCATACCTGCATTCGCCTTTACCACTTCATTCTGCGATTCCGTCCCCTCTCCTTTCAGGATATTCATAAAAATAGTAGCCGATTCTTGAATCGTGTTTCCTCCTGCAAGGTCTTTCTCTTTTAATTTCTTTAAGCCCAACATTTCTGGTTCATAGAGCATTTCCCCATTATTAGAAATTACTTTAAATGCTCCCGTAAGAGAAATTTCATCATACCCATCTATCGAGTGTACAATAGTGAATTGTTTTTCGGTTTGCTGGTATAAGTAGCCATAAAGTCGAGCGAGTTCTAAATCAAATACCCCCACTAATTGTTTATTGGGAAAGGAGGGGTTTACCATAGGTCCTAACATATTGAAAAAGGTTTTGAGCCCTAGTGATTTTCTTACTGGCGCCACATTTTTCATAGCAGAATGAAATAAAGGAGCGTGCAAAAAACATATCCCAGCTTCGTCCAAGCTTCTTTTTAATGCATCAGCATCATTCGTGAATTCATACCCAAAGTGTGCCAATAAATTAGAAGACCCACAAATAGAAGAAACCCCCGTATTACCGTGCTTCGTTACAGCTTGCCCTGCTCCTGCCACTACAAATGATGACAACGTGGAAATATTAAAAGTATCTTTCCCATCTCCTCCTGTTCCACATAAGTCCATCGCATCATATTCCGACAAATCTACAGGGGTGCATAAATCCAACATGGCATCCCTAAAGCCCATCAATTCCTCTACCGTAATTTTACGCATCATGAAAACGGTCATAAATACGGCCATTTGATTTTCATTAAAATTGCCCGAAGCAAGTAAGCGCAATGCCTCTTTCGCCTCATCATGACTTAATACTTTATGATTGGTAATCTCGATTAGTAATTGTTTTATATTCATTACACTTTATTTATACAACCAATTTTTTATTATTTGCATTCCATATTCTGTCATAATGGACTCAGGGTGAAATTGAAGTCCTTTGACATCATAACGGGTATGACTTACTCCCATAATATGTCCTTCTTTACTTTCTGCGGTTATTTTTAAGCAATCAGGAATCGAATCAGCATCTACTGACCAAGAATGATATTGACCAATTCGTGAACCATCCTCTACTTGGTGGAATAAGGACTCGGAAGAATCATTAATTTTCAATTTGCCTTCATATCCATGAAGCACCTCCTTCATATTGAATAAGCTCGCTCCAAAAACCTCGGCAATCGCCTGATGCCCTAAGCAAACGCCTAGTATACTTTTGCTATCGGCATATTTTTCGATTAATTCTTTTAAAATACCCGCATTTTTTGGTAGTGAAGGACCAGGCGACAAGAGAATTTTATCATATTGCTGCACTTTAGAAATCGGAATTTCATCGTTACGATACACATCTACCGTTGATGATGGTGAAATTTGTTTTAACAAATACACCAAATTATAAGTAAACGAATCATAATTATCGAGCACTAGAATTTTACTATTTTGTTGTGTTTCCATGCTCAATGTTCCAGTTTAATTGCCAATTCAAGCGCCTTTCTGATGGCTGCTAATTTATTTTCCACTTCTTGTAGCTCACTTTCTGGGTTAGACTTGGCTACAATTCCCGCCCCTGCTTGATAGGTTATCCTATTGTTTTTACTCATCAACGACCGGATCATGATGGCTTGATTAATCGATCCATCTAAACCAATAAAACCAATTGCACCCCCATAAAACCCTCTAGGAGTACTTTCATATTTATCAATTAATTCCATTGCCTTATATTTTGGAGCACCTGACAACGTTCCTGCCGGAAATGTGTTTGCCATCAAATCAATCCCCTTTTCTTTATCAGAAATTTCTCCTGTTACTCTAGACACCAAATGAATTACATGCGAATAATACTGCACTTCCTTATAGACTTCTACTTTCACCTTGCTTGCACTTTTGCTAAGATCATTCCGAGCCAAATCGACCAACATCACATGCTCTGCATTTTCTTTTTCATCATCACTTAATTTTTTTGCCAATTCCGCATCGTCTTTATCATTTCCCGTTCTTCGGAAAGTACCTGCTATAGGGTTAATTGTGGCGATATTTTTATTAACCACAATTTGTGCTTCTGGTGACGACCCCATTAATCGAAAAGACCCATAATCGAAATAGAACAAATAGGGAGAGGGATTTACA
The DNA here is from genome assembly GCA_029881895.1 of Cyclobacteriaceae bacterium. Classification (GTDB taxonomy): domain Bacteria; phylum Bacteroidota; class Bacteroidia; order Cytophagales; family Cyclobacteriaceae; genus JAOUKH01. Next base: position 3,609 of record JAOULS010000127.1, read on the forward strand.
GCCCTTAGCGCTCGGTAAACATTAAATTCATCCCCTTGGAAAGGTTGTTGAAATTGTCTCGACAATACGATTTGAAAAACATCTCCTTTTTTACAATGTTCAATCCCTTTTGACACCATTGATAAATATTCTTCATCAGTGTAGTTCGTTTCTTCCTTTCCTGGCAATCGAAAATTGTACTTAGGGTGATTTGCCTGTTTTATTAAGGTGACAAAATCATCTAATCCCTCTTTATCCTCTTCCGACTGAGTATGAATAATTTTAAGCGTGCTATTAAAATGATTAATCACCACGACAAAGCTATAGAGTGCATACTGAACTACAGGAATGCTTTCCGTTTGTTTTTTAAACGATATTGTTTCGAAGTGCTGAACGGCATCATAGCAGTGATAGCCATATAAACCTACCTCTTCTTTTGTATCGCCTTCTATTTCGAACTGATCAATAAACTGCTGCAACTCCTCTACTAATTGAAATTTCTCTTTTTTAGTTTTTTCTTCATCAGGATGAATGATCGTCAATATGTCATTATGAGCAGAAATTGAAGAAATTGGATGACAACAAATGTAAGAACAGCTATTTTCAACGCCATGATAGTCTGTACTTTCTAACAAAATACTATTCGCATAGTTATCTCTTACTTGGAGGTATATCCCTACTGGAGTAAGTGTGTCTGCCAGCAGGTCTATGGTATGTGTTTTTAGTGTATATTTTTTCAATTGCTACTCATTTTAGAAGTGAAAAAGATGAAAAAGAGCGTACTATTATAAACGACAGCTCTTTTATTTTTACTTTATTTTTCATTTATATTATTCTTAACGGAATTTTAAACACAAAAAAAACCCTGATCCAGATAATTATCGGGATCAGGGTTTTCATGTATATCCACAACAGGTATCGTCTAATCAGTTTTGATTAGTCCACCACCAATTGATATTAGTTCTTGTGATTTTCATTAGGACTCAAATGTAGTTATGATAATTCATTTTCAAAAATATTTTTTAAAAATTATTTACTAAAAAAATAAAAAATCAATTCATTACCACTACATTTCTATGATATATTATCCCTAATTCTTTACTTTGAACAATGGCAACAATTATTCATTTATATTATAAAGGGGAGTTTGAAGACCTTACTGTATTGGTTCAGATAGACCCTGAATCATTAAGAGGGTTAGAGTTAGTAATAGATACTGATAATAACATTCAAAAGACCAAAAGAATTTTTGACGCAACAATTTATGACGATCTCGCAGCAGATGATTTTAAAGAAAGCAGTGCGCTAGAGTTCAATCTGTACCTGAAAGGATTTAAATAGCTGTCTGCATTTTATTTAAGTAACTTAGGTTCTCAATTTTATTGAACAAAAACGGTTACGCCTCTTGTTTCAAAAATACTCATACTAATATCAAAGGTATGTACAGAAAAACCGTCATCAATGCTCATTTTACCCGTATTAGGAGGGCTAGATCCCTCATTAACCGCATAAAAAACAATATTGTTTTCACCAGGTATTAAATTTAATGAGATATCACGAGGGTTCTTGAAAATTTCAAAATTCTCTTCTTGCCATTCGTTGTTTACTGCTATTGATAAAATATCTCCATCTTCTGCTGCATCATCCCAAAGTGATAGGGTTATATATTGACTTTCAACATAAAATGTATTTACGATCGAAGAAGCCGTTGGGGGAATAGCACCAGGTTTATTTAATCTCATTGAAAGTGTATTGCTTTCATTTTCGACCTCGTTTTCGGTATGGAATTGAATCACCAAGTGATTAAAAAGAGATGTATCGGCTAAATTAGAAAACTGATAGCACAACTGATATGACAAATTAATACCACTCTTCACAATTGATGGGTCTTCAACAGGTATCAGCCCCTCATTCACTAAACTTATGTTTGTTAATTCTACATCAGTACTGTTGAAAAAATGTATTTCACTAATTTCTAAATAATCTAGACAATCTTCTTCACCCAAAAATTCAAAATCTATCAAAAAGGCATTTACTTCAGGGATTGTATCGCACCCTATATTTTCAAGAACAGTATACTGCGGATGGCTAATACTAAAGTCTTTACACACCGACTCCACTATATCAATTTCTAACACTTTTTTTTCACAACTTAAAAATGATAATACGATTATCAAATACATGCTGGTTCGTATATGAAGTATATTGTGCATTATTATTTTGATTTATATATTATTTCAAGTGCTCCACTTTGGTTTAAATCAGACTCCAAGATCATTTGATGCTTTTTAATACCATCATCTACTACTATTGCAGCAGTATTTGGCACATATTTACCTAAGTTTTTGGCGTATAAAATCAAAATATTTTCACCTTCTTTTAGGTTTATTTCAAATGTATTTTTCTCTTTTTTCAACATATAATTTTCCAAAATCCATTCCCCATTTAAGATCAATGATATTATATCTCCATCTACTACCTGATGATCCCATACACTTACGGTTACCGTACTTTTACTAACTTTTGCCTTGCTAGTGACTGTATACATTCTGTCATTCACAGTATTTTCACTTTTATCAACACCGGTTTCTTCTGACTTTAATTCAACAGGAACATCTGTAGGTAGAGGCGGTGCTGGAGTGGATTTTATTTTTTTAGGAGGTCTTTCTTTTTTCGAAATGTACGCTAAAGAGAAGTTATGTCTTAAATTAATTGAAATAAATGAGCCACTATTCGATATAGAAGCACTACTAATTAGTTGATCATTATTCTTTACCGTATATTCTCCTTTCATAATATCATCTAAATAGTTAAAGCTATATTTTAAGCCCAAGCTCGTCAGCCCCCTTCCTTTTCCAAACCATTGGAAGCCAATTTCAGGTGTTATCGAAAAAATATCATCACTATACACTGTAGTCATATTCACAGTCTCATTTCCCAAGGTAAATTCTTTTGATTCTGTTAGTGTAGTGGGATCAAGTACGTTGAATTCATATCCAATCTGATAATATATGAATCTGCGCTGTCCTATTTTTTGAGAAAAGGCCAAGCTGCCGAAATACGAATAAAAACGATTTGTATTATTGATGTTCAGATCAAAACCCTCATGTCTACTTTCAAAAGCAGCATCATGCAAAGTCCACTTTTGTCTATTTAATGCCGCACCAGCTTCCAATGAAATTCTATTAAATATTCGGTATTGCAACGATAATCTAGGTACAATTACACTACCGAGACCAGAGGTAGATAGCGTTTTTTCATTTGATTCGATTTTTCTAAAAAAATATCCATATTCCATTTGTCCCCCTATAAAAAATTGTTGCTGAGCCGTGCTAAAAGTAGCTATAAAAAAATAAATAAAAATCAAAAATACTCTCATAAAGTGAGTTAGGGATAAGGAAAGTGGGGGATTCTTTTTTTGAAAAAAGGGAACTATTGACATTAAAGTATTGAATGTGAATTAATTATTTCCAGAATTTTATTTTCTAATTATATGTCCATACATCTAGTAATTACAGTATGTAAAGGTACCGTTTTTATTCTATTTTCAGTTTTGTCATACTGTTTATTTATTGGAGAGAAGAGGCTATCGATATTTTCGACAATTCAGTACTATGTTGGATAGTACGATGAACTGTCACTAAAAAAGAGTACTCAAAAATCTTAATCCTTGGGTTTGAACCACCTTGTGATAAGAAATGGAATCTGTTGTTAGTGAAACTTTAAACTTACACCACCTCCCATTCCAAAGAATACTTTGCTCCTACTCCAGATTCGCCAATTAAATCAGTAGTGAAAGCCCCACCACGCTGATCGACTAACATTTTAAACACACCCAACTTATCATTGGGCGACCAAGTATCATAGTCCCAAAGCTCTAACTCGACCATTGTATCCTTTTCTACCTCAATGTTAACCCCTACTTTTATTTCAGCATCTTTCATTTCAATAAATTTTTCAGAAATTGGCCAAATTCTTTTTTTATTCCTTTTCAAAAAAACTTCGTCAGCCTGTTCATCACTCATGTAACAATTTAACTTTAATATACGGCAGGTAAGCATTTTATATTTCGTTAAAATTCAATGTTTTATACTGAAAATAAATTTAGAAAATTAGAGTCAATTCTCCTACGCTTAAATAGTTTCATTTTTTTTCAACAATTCTTTATCAATACATAATATACTTGTACCTTTGCATTGGCAAATCGGTACGACCAGCTCCTGTCGAACTCCCCCAGGACCGGAAGGTAGCAAGGGTAGGCGGTTGTAGCGGTGCGATATTCGGTTTGCCTTTTTTTATTTACTTTGGTTTATTTACCCACAACAATCTATTCCTTATGAAATTCTTCATTGATACCGCTAATCTAAAAGAAATAAAAGAAGCCTATGAATTAGGTGTTCTTGATGGTGTAACCACCAATCCTTCATTAATGGCCAAAGAAGGCATTAGTGGTGAAGTAAATATAAAGAATCATTATAAAGCAATTTGTGACATTGTTGACAATAATGTAAGTGCTGAAGTAATTGCTACTGATTTTGAAGGCATGATAAAGGAAGGTGAGGAATTGGCCGCTATCGATGACAAAATAGTAGTGAAAATACCCATGATAAAAGATGGAATAAAAGCGATTAAATATTTTTCTGATAA
>JAOULS010000128.1 GCA_029881895.1 Cyclobacteriaceae bacterium
AGCAAGGTATAGATGAACTAGGAAATGTAGAGGCCATTCACGTAGTAGCCGTAGAAAATGAATGTAAAGAATTGTTGTTCATTTTATCATCAAAGGCTGTTAGTTCACCCAAAATGATATGCTCAAATTACAAAGGAGTAGCAGGCTGGAAGCGTTTTGAATATCACCTTGTGGAGGAAGAAGAATCGGAATCTGTTTTTTCACTCCCACAAAATTATTTGTACGAGCCCAATGCATCCATTATGAAAGCAGGTGGGTTTAAAGTGATCGGGAAAAAATTCGGTGTTACTAAACTACATCCTAATTCACACCTATATACTTCTGAAAAAATAGTGAACAATTTTCCAGGCAGAATATTTAAAATAACGAAAGCATTAAAATATGATTCGAAATCACTACTAAAATCTATTCCAGATAAAAAAGCGAACATCACCTGTCGCAATTTTCCAGAATCGGTTCAACAAATTCGTAAAAAGACAAAAATTAAAGAGGGCGGTGATGTCTATGTATTTGCCACCACCACCATAGACAATAAGAAAACAATTTTACTTACAGAGAAGGTCGTTTCACATGATTAAAATTATAGATAGCGATAACAACGGTAGTTAGTAAGGCTACGGCTCCCAATTGATGTAACACCCCAAGGCTAATGGGAACTAAATACAATAACGTATACACACCTAATAAAAATTGTATCCCTACCAGAAGTAGCATTGCGTTTATACTATGTCGTTGTGTTACCGACAAGTCACTCTTTTTTCCTATATAAAAGATCCATCCAATCAGCACTACGATTATCGCAGCTAACCACCGATGAATAAATTGTACCAAGGCAGGGGACTCTGTAAAACTTCGTAATCCATAGGTATCTATTGCCATACCAATACTTTTGGGCATCCATTCCGAACCCATTTTAGGAAAGGTAGGGTAAAACAACCCTGCTTTTAACCCAGCAACAAAAGCCCCATAGACCAATTGCAAAACAACTATTCCTAAAACAATATTAAGAAGCAACTTTATCGAGGAGGGAGCTGATTTTTCTTCTTTTGGATACAATACCCCCATGGCTGTCCATAAAATATATACAAAAAGGGTTAGTGCGGTTATAAAATGAATGGCCAAGCGATAGTGACTCACACTAGGCACATCAACAAGTCCACTTTTCACCATATACCACCCAATAAAGCCTTGCAGCCCTCCTAGCACAAAAATTACTACCAAATTGAAAAGAAGCTTTTTATTTTTAAGTTTTCCAGTAGACAAGAAATAAAGAAAAGGAAGTAAAAATGCTACGCCAATAACTCTACCCAGCAAGCGATGCAAGAATTCAGGCCAATAAATGGTCTTAAATTGATCTACAGTAAAGTCATAATTTCGTTCCCGATATTCGGGAGAGGTTTTATATTTGGTGAACTCTTCATTCCATTGCGCTTGAGAGAGTGGAGGCACTACTCCGGTAACAGGCTTCCAAGTGACCATCGATAAGCCAGAATGAGAAAGGCGAGTATAGCCCCCTAAAACGACCATCGCCACGACCAAAACGGCTCCTAGCAATAACCAATATCCTATCTGTTTATTATCCTTGTCCATTGTTATGCATTTTTATGATACAAAAGTAGTAGTTCTTGTCATATAGGAATTAAAAATACACGAAAATATATCTGCACAATTTTAACAAAACATATGTATTACTTCGGTGATTCTAAATAAACTTCATATCTTTCTTTCCTATTTTATATATGTGAAAAAATTTAACCCAAAAGAATATTACGATGTTGTTATTATTGGCGCAGGGATAAGTGGATTAACCTCATCGGCTTTGTTTAGGCGTACGGGGCTCTCTTGTTGCGTGATTGAAAAAAACGCTACCCCTGGTGGTTCTATACAGGGATTTAACCGCCTTAGCTTTCGTTTCGATTCGGCTATTCACTGGATTAACAACTGTGGCCCAAAAGGGTTGGTTACTCGAATTTTTAAAATTATTGGACAAGATTATCCAAAGTCGAAAGAACAAAAACGTATTAGAAGGTTTGTAAGTGATGACTTTGATTATCTGATAACTCATGAACCTGATAAAATAAAAGAGCAATGGATTACTGAATTCCCTCATGAAAAAAAAGGAATCGTTCGCTTTTTTAGAGATGCAAAAAGAATAGCAAAATCATTTGAAAGCCATACCTATTTAAGCCGTACAATGGATTCTATGAATTTATTTGAAACGATGATCTATGGTCTCAAAATGTTAAAATTTGCTATTCCATTTATTCCTCACATTCGATTCGATGGTGATGAGAAAGTAAAAAAAGGGTTGAATCGTTATTTTAAAGACCCCAAACTACTAAGTGTGTTTTCCTCTGAACCCGACATTCTTTCCTGTCTTATTCCTATATCTTGGGCGTACTCAAATGATTTTCAAACTCCTCCACAGGGAGGCAGTCAAACTTTTGCCGAATGGTTAAGTTTCGTTACCGAACACTTAGGTGGAGACATCCTTTATAAATCTTCTGTACGTAAAGTTCTCATTGAAAAAAATACTGCTGTTGGTGTAACGGTAGATCACCAAGGTAAAATGCATACTATAAAAAGTAAATATGTAGTAGCTGCATGCGATGTAGAAACACTCTTTGAGAAAATGTTACCCACAACAGCAATCCCTACCAAAACAAAAGAAAACTTAAAGGGAGCAAAATTGTATGCCTCCGCTTTTACAGTAGCACTCGGTCTTGACTGTCCTGCTGAACACCTTGGGTTTGGTGAAGAAATCATCTACTTAGCCGACACCAAAATAAGTAGAAATGAATTAGGTGAAGGAGACCCTCATAAAAGTGGGATTCATGTTTTGGCCTCCTCGGTTAGAGATAAAACGCTTGCATTACCCAATCAAGGAACTTTAACCTTGTTTATCCCGGGCTGGATAAACTCAAATAGCTGTTGGCAATGTGAAAAAGATGAAAACGGGAATTACATCCGTGGAGAAAAATACAACCAATTAAAAAAAGAATATGCGGATATTATCATTGATCGTGTTCAGGAAAAAGTTGCCCCACAGTTAAGAGAACATATTCTTCATTGCGATATTGCTACTCCTATTACTCATTTGCGCTATACAGGAAACAAAGACGGAACGATGATGGGGCAACGACCAGGAAAAGAAAACATGAAGGCTAAAGTGGCCACTTATACTACTCCTATAAAAAACTTACTCCGTAGTGGGCATTGGGCCGACTTAGGAGGTGGAATACCAATTGCCATAAAATCTGCCATAAATACCACATTAATGATTTTAAAAAAGGAAAAAAAAGCTGTTTTTAAGCTGCTGGCTAATTACATGGATGGCAAAACAGAAATAGATAGTATTGAACGCTCTCCATTACTTATCCCTTATGATAATTCGTGGAAACAAAAACCAACTCCTGCCCAAAAAATAATGGCAAAAAAGAAGTAAAATAGATAAATGCAGACATTACTCTGTTAATCTTATTCATCAGCAGTAAAAACACTATTGAAATAGTATTAAAAATCCCTGATTGATAATGGTTTACAATAAATATAAGTTCATATTCAACGTCACATAAATCAAAAATATTCTCGAATTATAAATGATTTATACTGATACACGCTCGTTATAGTAGTAATAATAACGAAAAAAATAGTAAAAATATAGTGATGTTTTTTCCTAATTGTGTATTATTGAAATTGCGACCTTAACCTATATGACTTTAAAACTGCTAGTAACCATCATCTGGGCTACTCTATTTTCTATACACCTATATGCACAATACAATGCGGTTGTCACGGACTATAGCACATCCATAAAATATAATGGATATGAATTAATAGAAGAGCATTCCCAAACGATTCAAATTAATAATAAGCGGTCGAGCTGGATAGCTGATGTGAACATCGCCTATGGAGGAGATGAAAAAATAGAAATAATCGAAGCCGTTATTCTAAATACAAATGGTGTGGTGATGCGCAAATTGAAAAAGAAAGAAATCACTACCCGTAGCAATATTTCGTATGGTTCATTCTATGAAGATGGTATGATAAAAGAATTTAGCTTAAAGTGGAATACCTACCCTTACCAAATAAAATATACTTATCAAAGAACCACAAATCAGTTTCTTTATGTAGCGCACTGGGACCCTATATTGTACTATAACATTCCAACTCGCACCGCATCATTACGTGTTGATTTACCTAACGATTATGAAGTAGCCATTGATGACCCAAAGATATTCACAAAAAATATAGAGTTGTTAGAAAACAATACCGTAATGACTTGGAAAACAAAAGAACACAAACTAATGAAGGTGGAAAAATTCTCTCCTCCTACAGGAGAGCTTCTTCCTACCGTTAAGATTATTCCAAAACAGTTTACTTATGGCGTTAGTGGCTTGACGTACAGTTGGGCTAATTATGGCAACTGGGTATCTCAATTGAATGAGGGGCTTGATGTACTTACGTTTAGTGAAATTATTATCATTGACGAGCTTATAAAAGGAATTAGTGATAAAAAGGAAATAATAAAAACATTGTACTACTACATGCAAGACAATACTCGTTATATCAATGTAGCGATAGATGTGGGAGGGTTAAAATCTTACCCCGCTTCGTATGTCTGTAAAAACAAATATGGAGATTGTAAGGCACTGACTAATTATATGAAGTCTATGCTGAAACATGCAGGTATAGATTCTTATTCTATTGATATTGTGGCTGGAGATAACCCCAAACGAATTAAAGCTGAATATCCAAGTCAGCAATTTAACCATGTTATTTTAGCTGTGCCTTTAGAAAACGATACTATTTGGTTAGAAAACACCTCCAGTTATACACCATATAACTATTTAGGTACATTTACACAAAACAGGAAAGCACTATTGGTAAATGGAAAAAAAAGTCAACTCATTAACACCCCAAAATTAAGTTTGGAAGAATCGAAGGAGGAAAGCACTTATCTTTTTACATTAGATGTTGTTGGAAATGGTGAACTACAACTTTCCCAAACTTTTCTTGGTGATGAATTTGATAATCATAAATACAGGTATAAGGAATTACAAAAAGAGGAGCTAAAAGAATATTTAGTAAAAAAAATCCCTTATAAAAATATTGAATTGAACGACTGGAAATACCACCAGCCCAATCGAGATACACCAAGCATTGACCTTGAAATGAATATAACCCTTAAAGATCAAATTAGAAACATTGGGGGAAGTTTGGTTATTAACCCTGTTCCACTAACCATTCAAAGTGTTTCATCCTCATCAAAAAGAGTGTCACCTATACGCATCAATTACCCTGTTTACAAAGAAGATTCAATTGTCTATTCACTGCCCTTCAGTAATAACTACACTATCAAAACACCTGAAAATGTGGAGATAAAAACGAAATATGGGTTATATTTTGTGAAACATAGCATTAATGGAGATAAAATTGAGGTAAAACGTTCTTTTCAACTTTTTAGTGGAGAATACCCTGTAGATGAATTTCCAACTTTTTCTGCATTTTTTGAGGGAATTAGAGCTTCTCAGAAACAGTCCCACATTATCTTAAAACCTAACCAATGAAATATGTTTTAACACTAATCACAGCTTTTATAGTCGTATTTGTCAAGGCACAACTAAAAACGATTGAACTCGGAAAAGTGAGCAAGGAAGAGCTCACCATGACTACCTATGACAAAGACCTAGAGGCTGAAGCGGTAGTGTTATACGATAAAGGAGAATCCTATTTTTTTGATACGGATACGGGCTTTGAAATACGATTTTCCCGAATTAATAGAACCAAAATATTAACTAAAGCAGGGGTTAAATTTGCTGAAGTATCTATTCCATACTATGTAGATGGCTATGGCCAAACGGAAAAAGTTGTTTCGATAGAAGCATATAGTTATAATTTTGAAAATGGAAATTTAATAAAGAAGGCATTAGACAACGCCACCATTTATGAAGAAAAAATAAATGAGCGTTGGATGTCCAAAAAATTTGTTTTTCCTAATGTAAAGGAAGGCTCCATAATAGAATATAAATATGAGCTTGAAACCCCATTTCAATATAATCTTCCTGATTGGAATTTTCAGAGTACTATCCCTACCGTGTATAGCGAATATGTTGTAAATATGATTCCGTTTTATGAATATCAGTATATTGTGCAGGGCACAAAAGAATTCACCTATAATAACTCAGAATCAGCTGTAGGAAAAGATAGATACATTGCAGGAAGTAAATATAGAGATATGGTAAATACCTACGTAATGGAAAGCGTGCCTGCGTTTAGAGATGAATCTTTCATCACCTCTAAAGATGATTATATTATAAAAATAGATTTTCAGTTGGCAAAAGTTAAAAGATTAACTGGAGCCGTAATAGAAATTATCACCAATTGGAAAGAGTTGAATGAAAGATTACTGAAGCATGATAATTTTGGGAAATACATTCAAAAAAGCGAAAAATATGCCAAGGCACTATTTGAAACCACCCTAAATATAGAGGGAAAAACAGAGGATGAGAAAGCGAAATTAATTATTGAATATGTAAAATCTGCCTATTCTTGGGATGGCTACCAAGGGAAATTTGCCTCAAAAAAATTCAAAGAATTTACCACACAAAAAACAGGCAATACGGGAAATATTAATTTATTTTTGATTGGTCTTTTAAAAGCAGCTAGTGTGAATGCCGAACCCGTAATTTTAAGTACAAGGAATCACGGAAAAGTTAGCGCACCATTCTTGAAAATGTTCAACTATGTAATCCCACTGATTAAAACCGAAAAACAATCTTTTTATGCTGATGCCTCAGAACCACTTCTTGCCTATAATCGAACACCTATTAAATGCTTAAATGATAAAGCGTTACAAATAAAAAAGGGAGAAGTTGAATGGTATGATCTCTATTTAAATGAAGTGTCTCTTGAGAATAATTCTATCAACATCACCATAGACCCCAATAACAACACAGCAAAAACAACGTTATCTATTCAAGAAACCGAATACGATGCTTATTTAGATAAAAGGAAATTCGGCAATGACAGCACAAAAGTTAAAAAGTATTTTCTTTCTAAAGGGTTTCAAGACATTGATAAAACAAGAATAGTAAACTATACCAAAAACCATCGACCTTTTATTATTGCTGTAGATGGCACCGTAGAGCTTGAAAAAATTGATGGAAAGCTCATTGTCTCTCCTTTTCTGAAACTACCCCTTTCAGAAAACCTATTGAAACAAAAAACACGCACGTACCCTATTGATTTTATATACAAAACCAATACAGCATATAGCACTACGGTAAATTTCCCTGCCAACTACAATGTACTTACTGTTCCTGATGATTTTAAAATGGCAAATGAATTGGCTGAAATCGAAATAAAATATGAGGTGCTAGACACTAAAATTCAAGTTACTGGAAACTATAATTTCAAAAAAGCGATCTATAACCCAAACGATTATAAAAAATTGAAATTTTATATGAATACGATTGTTCGAAAATTTAACGAACAAATTGTTTTGGAAGAAATAGTAAAATAGAGCCGTTGTTTATACGAGTTATTACTGTGTATTTATAGTATAAAGAGGCATTGTTCCAAAATAATTCTGAGAGGGGGTTAAGACAATCCTCTATTTTTTTAGCTTCTGTTTTTAGAATGGGACTCAGGTTATCAGGTGATATTTGATAAAAAGGATTAGGCATTTTGTTCATAATTAAACATCTTTAACCTTATTAAAACAAGTTATGTGATATGGATAGACGTTCTTTTATTGATACAGCAGGAAAAGCGACTGCTGCCGTATGCCTAACCCCTTTAGTTTTAAATAGTTGTACTACACCCTCTAAAAACAATAAACCTATGTTTGTACACCATGTATATTTTTGGTTACATGAGCCTGAAAACCCAGAAGTAAGAAAAGCTTTTCAAAAAGGACTTGAAGAACTTGTTACCATTGAAACAATAAAAACAAAACATTTGGGCGTACCTGCCAAAACGGATCGAGACGTGATTGACAGTTCATACTCGTATTCTTTACTTCTTATGTTTGATAATAAAGCAGATCAAGATATTTACCAAACACACCCTACTCACCTTAAATTTATTGAAGAGAACCAACAATATTGGAAAAAGGTAGTGGTCTATGATTCTGTAGATTATTAATGCATGGTTTCTGGATAGGCTTCGTGGGGTAGTAGTGCTAAGGAAGTA
>JAOULS010000130.1 GCA_029881895.1 Cyclobacteriaceae bacterium
CAGCGCTGGACTTAGAAATTAAACACAAACTATATAAGTTGATTACTAAATTTAGAACCGAGTATGGGCTTACTGTTTTGATAATTTCACATGATGTGCATGATATTATGGCATTATGCGACAAAGTGTTGTGGATTAAGAATCATTCAGCAGAGTCAACCATGACGGTAAATCAGTTTACGAATAAAATTAAGGAATTAGATTATGATGTTGTTTTCTTAAAGTCTTAACCTCTTGTAATTATTTATAAAAAGTTTTTTTAGATTTCTTTTTCTATTATCCTGATGAGGTTTTTTTGTTCACCAGAAAATGTTAATATAGCGCATATACTCATTATCAATATCATGGCGAGAAAATCTTGTTTTACTTCTCGTGTTGTCTTTTTTGATATGTTTACCGTTTCAATATTACCATGCCTCATGTTTTTTAATTTATCCTATGAAAAATGTATTCGCTTATTTAAGTTTAATTATAGTTCTTTCTGTTTTTTCTTGCGCTTCGGAGCATACAAATGATATTGAAGAAGGATATATATATGTTCCTATAGACCAGGAAATACACAACGAAATAGTAGCTATGGACAGTGTATTTTTTGAAGCATATAATACTTGTGACATTGAAAAACAAGCATTTATATACTCAGACAGCATTGAGTTTTTTCACGACCAAGGAGGGCTGATGACCTCTAAAAAAGACCTTCTGGAAGGCACAGAGAAAAATATTTGTGGTAAAGTAACGAGGGAAGTAGTGAAAGGAAGTATTGAAGTTTACCCTATTAATAAGTATGGAGCTGTGCAAATAGGCCTTCATAAATTTTATAACAATCAAGAATCAGATTCACCTTCTCATCCAAGTAAGTTTATTATTGTATGGAAAAAAAGTGCTATCCACTGGAAAATTACTAAGGTGATCAGTCTTCATTAAGCTAGTGATTGAAAAAACGCTCGGATCGTTATTAAAAACGATCATACCATGGCGTATATATCCTGTTTTTTTTAACTTTCTTTCAATCATCTCATCTTTTTAAATAGGTATGATGATAATTTTTTATTTATGTTTGTGAATGGTATTGTTATGAACATATTGCCAATACATTAAGCACTATTGAAGTGAAAATTTTTAATTTATCAACGAACACATTGTATGAAATTTATTCCAGTTATTATTTCGCTTTTATTTCTAATGAGTTGTAAAACTACTACAGAAGAAAAAGTTGTTGAAGACAACAAGTCGCATTTATTTTTTGTGGGCACTTATACCAATACGGATAGTAAGGGGATTTACGCTTATTCATTAGCGGAAGATGGGAAGTTAACGCATATAGGGTTAGCTGCAACATCTGATAATCCATCATTTTTAACAAAAAGTAGTGATAACCGTTTCCTGATTGCAGTGAATGAAATTAGTAACGAAAATAAGGAAGGAACGATAGAATCTTTTGAAATTAAAGGTGATAGTTTGTTGTTTATTAACAGGAGTACTACAGGTGGTGCTCACCCATGTTTTGTCAGTATAAATGAAGACGGATTTGTATTGTCGGCCAACTATACAGGAGGGAATATAGGGCTGCTGCGAATGAATATAAAAGGAGAGTTGTCAGAATTATTAGATGTAGAACAGCATGAAGGAAAAGGTACTGACGCACGTCAAGAAGGGCCACATGCTCATTCTGCGTGGTTCGAGCCTTCTAGTGGAGATGTTATTTCTGTAGATTTAGGAACGAATGAACTTTGGTTTTCAAAAATAGATACCGCATTGCAGAAATTGCTTCCAACGGAGAAGAATAAATTAGGTATGGCGCCAGGAGCAGGGCCTAGGCACCTTGTTTTTCACCCCAATAACAAATGGGTGTATGTGGTGAATGAGTTAATTGGCACGGTTGCTTTGTTAGAAAAAACAGAGGATGATAGTTATAAAGAGGGTGTTTCAATTTCCACCTTACCCGAAGGGTATTCCGAGCCAAATACTTGCGCAGATATACATATTTCTTCGGATGGAAAATTTGTATACGCCTCTAATAGAGGTCATAATAGTATAGCTATTTTTGAAGTAAACGCTAATGATGGTTCTTTATCATTAGTTGGTCATGAATCTACCAGAGGAGATGGTCCTCGTAACTTTTCACTGTCGCCAGATGAAAAACACATGTTGGTAGCAAATCAACTCACACAAAATATTGTGTCGTATAAAAGAGATGAAGCTACTGGTTTGTTAGTGTTTGTTGATGAAATAGCAGCACCAACACCTGTATGTATATTATTCTAAAAAGTTTTATTTGACCTAAGGAATGTTGATAAAAATGAGGCAGTATTAAAATTTTAATACTGCCTCATTTTTATCAACTATAGCATAATTCTTTTTATGCGTGTATTGGTCGGTTATCCGTAGCTGCTAAACACGCCTCTTTTACTGCTTCCATGTACGTTGGGTGAGCATGAGACATGCGAGACACATCTTCCGCAGAAGCACGATACTCCATAGCAGTTACTGCCGCAGCAATCATATCGGCAGCTCTAGCACCAATAATATGAACACCTAAAATTTCATCTGTATTTTTGTCGGCTAATACTTTCACTTGCCCATCAATATCCATACTGGCCCTAGCACGCCCTAATGCTCGAAATTGAAATGCACCTGATTTGTATGCTCTTCCTTGTTCTTTAAGCTGTTCTTCAGTAAGGCCTACACTTGCCACTTCTGGCCAGGTATACACAACCCCAGGAATAAGGTTGTAATTAATGTGAGGTTTCTGTCCAGCCAATTGTTCCGCTACCAAAGTGCCTTCCTCTTCTGCTTTATGGGCTAACATAGCACCTTTCACTACATCGCCAATGGCATATATATTAGGCACGTTGGTTTGTAGGTGTTCATCGGTTTCTATCTGACCTCTGTCGCTCAGTTTAACTCCTGCATTTTCTAACCCTAACTTGTCTGTATAGGGTCTTCTACCAATAGAAACCAAGCAGTAATCTCCTTTTATTTCTACTTTTTCCCCTTTTTTGTTTTCTGCGGTTACGGTGACTTCCTTCCCTTTTGAAGTGACAGCAGTAACTTTGTGGCTAGTTTTAATGTCAAAGCCTAATTTTTTTAATGACCTACCTAAGTCTTTCCCCATGGCACTATCCATGGTAGGAATTAAACGGTCTAGGTATTCTACCACCGTTACTTTAGCACCTAATCGTGCATAAACGGAACCTAGTTCTACTCCAATTACTCCACCACCAATCACAATCAAGTGTTTTGGTATTTCTTTCATCTCCAACGCTTCGGTACTCGTAATTACTCTCTTTTTATCAATTTTTATAAATGGAAGAGAAGAAGGTTTTGATCCAGTAGCGATAATTACTTTTTTGGTTGTAATTTCTTTTGCCTCTCCTTTTTCTGGAGTAATTTTTATCGTGTTTTTGTCTACAAATGAACCAAAACCATGATGTACATCAATTTTATTTTTTTTCATTAAATAATTAATGCCTTCTGTTGTTTGTCCTACTACATCGCGTTTTCGTTGTATCATTTGGCTAAAATCAACTTTGGGCGTATTGATATTGATGCCATGAGTGGCAAAATTATGTTCAGCCTCATGTAGATGGTGGGTAGAGTCGAGTAGGGCCTTAGAGGGAATACAGCCTACATTGAGACAAGTGCCTCCTAACACATTATATTTTTCTATTATTGCTGTTTTAAAACCTAGTTGTGCGCAGCGTATTGCAGCTACATATCCTCCAGGACCTGATCCTATTACAGTTACATCGTATTGCATGTTGTTTTCTTTTTATATCACATTTGTGTGTTTGCCTTTGTTCGGTATCATCGAACATTTTTTATTTACTATTCTCCTTGAAATAATCTTGGTTAAAAGCGATACCCCACTTTGACGGAAGCGCCAATCGTTAAATTAAGGTTATTAGTATTATTTTCGAGTATATTTACTACTCCAAATCCAGCAGCATAATAGACAGGAAAAAAAGGTTCATTATATTTGGTCATCATAAAAGCCATTCGAGGTTTTGCACTTATAAAGAAGTTGTTTTCAAAAACCCTTCGGTAATTAAAATACAGCTCAATACCTCTTGATTCATTTTCTTGAGTGAGAATAGCGTCACCAAAGTAAGGTTTATCAAATCTAACGATACCCGTTTCTTTATAGGATGAAAAGATGAGGTTTCCTCCTAAAATAAGATTATTTCGATCATCATTATTTTTATAATAGCTAAAGTCAACCCCAGCACCTATTTTATAATAGATGCCTTCATTTCTGTACTCCATCTTGTCATAAATAGTGTTTTTGATGTCATTCATGCCGTATTGAAAAGCTAAAACAAGGCCTTTCGTTCGGAATTCTAGCTGAGGTTCAATGATGTAAGCATTATCAATCATTACCCATGGTATCGTTTTTAATAACTCTATGGATACATAAAAATGATTTTTCTTCTCTGGAAAATCATCAGCATCTTTTACGTCTTGTGCAATGCCTTGAAAAGAAATTGCTAAAAGTGCGAAGGCGAATAAAACGTTGCTCTTTTTCATTGGATTGTTATTTGATAATCAACTGAAAAGTCACCACCTCCTGTGATAGAAGCAGAGTTAAAAGTGGTAGAGCCTATTCGTAGGTTATCAATCGCAAATCGAAAACCACATTCGAAAGATTCTAAATTCGTAATTGGATCATAATAAATCTGCATGGATTTATTTCCTTGTGTTGTCTCAAAATTGTAAGTAACCGAAGTTTCATTTACATCGATAGGAATATTAAAATTCGAGCCACTAGCTCCAGTAATAGGAGGTAATGATTCTCCAGCTTTAACGGCATATACACTTGAGATGGCACCACCTCCTTGATAAATGATTTCAATTAGCGGTTCTTGCGATGTGCCATCGCAGAAGTCACAACCACTAGCATATATCATCATGGCGATTAAAATCGCTATGGAAGAGAAAATATTTAGTTTTTTCAGCATAGTTATACATTTAATAGTAAACGCGAGGGGTCTTCTAATAATTGTTTCACTCGTACAAGGAAGCTAACCGACTCACGTCCATCAATAATACGATGATCGTAAGACAGTGCCAAATACATCATAGGTCGAACAACTACCTCACCTTCTTCAACGACAGCACGTTGTACAATGTTGTGCATGCCCAGAATTGCTGATTGTGGAGCATTTATAATTGGAGTTGACATCATGGAACCAAACACCCCTCCATTGGTAAGCGTAAATGTTCCTCCAGTCATTTCTTCAATAGTAAGCTTGTTGTCTCTAGCTTTTGTGGCTAAACGTACTACTTCGCTTTCTATTCCTTTAAAATCGAGTGACTCGGCATTACGGATAACAGGTACTACGAGTCCTTTAGGTGCAGAAACGGCAATTGAAATATCACAAAAATCATGATATACTAATTCATCACCATCAATTTTGCCATTTACCGCAGGCCATTCTTGTAATGCCACGCAGCATGCTTTTGTGAAAAAAGACATAAAACCAAGTCCTACGCCATGTTTTTCTTTAAACTGCTCTTTATATTGCTTACGTAAATCCATGATAGGCTTCATGTTCACTTCATTAAAAGTAGTGAGCATAGCAGTTTCGTTTTTTACGGAGACCAAACGTCTTGAAACGGTTCTGCGCAAAGGAGACATTTTTTTGCGCTCCTCATTTCTACTTATTCCCGCAGTATGCATAGGTGCTGTTGCAGCTTCTTTCGAAGGTTTGCTTTCAGGTTTTGTAACTGCTGCTTTTTGAGCTTTTTCAGCATCTTCTTTCGTAATTCTTCCATCAACGCCAGTGCCTTTTACGGCTGAGGCTGCTATTCCTTTTTCTGCTAAAATTTTAGCTGCAGCAGGAGACGGATGTCCAGCGGCATAAGTGCCGTTAGAAGAAGGTGATGATGCAGGAGTAGTAGTGGCTGCTGTTTGTGTTGGAGCTCCTCCTTCCATCACTTCTATTTTACAGATAAGTGCGCCAATTTCTAGTGTGTCTCCTTCTTGTGCTACGGTTCTTAAAATACCATTGGCTTCGGCAGGCAATTCAAAGGTAGCTTTATCAGAGTCTACTTCCGCTATTACTTCATCCATTTCCACAAAATCGCCATCTTCTTTCAACCATCCCGAAATGGTAACTTCTGTAATAGACTCTCCTACAGTAGGAACAATCATTTCATGTATTTCTCCAGTACTTTTAGCGGCTTCGGTTGTCTCCGAGGAGGGAGAAGTTGAACTTTCAGGAGCTGAATTGGCAGTTTGTGTACTTTCTTCAATTTCGCAAATCACAGCGCCAATTTCTAAAGTATCTCCTTCTTGTGCCTTTATTCTTAATATGCCTGCTCCTTCGGCAGGCAATTCAAAAGTGGCTTTATCCGATTCTAGTTCTGCTATTACTTCGTCTAACGCTACATAGTCACCGTCATTTTTTAGCCAAGTAGAGATGGTTACTTCTGTTATTGATTCGCCTACGGTAGGTACTTTTATTTGTAAACTCATGGGTGTTTTGTTAATGCTTTTATGTTTTTTTATTTTCCAAATGCCGAACGGACTACGTTTTCTTGTTCTATGGCATGCACTTTGGCATATCCTGTTGCAGGAGAAGCGCTAGGCTTACGTGCTGCAATTTGTATTCCTGTTCGTTTATAGTAAGTTCGGAGTAAATAGGCCCAGTATCCCATATTTACGGGTTCTTCTTGTGCCCACACAATGGTAGGGGCATTATATTGGTCAATTAATGTATCAATTTGTGCTTCTGGGAAAGGATGTAATTGCTCTAATCGAATTATGGCAACATCTTTACGTTTTTCTTTTTGTTGTATTTCAAACAAGTCAAAGTAGATTTTCCCAGTACACAAGATTACTCTTTTTACTTGTTTTTTATCTGCATAATTATCCCCTATCACTTCTTTAAACGCTCCATTTGTAAATTCTTTAATTGGCGAAACTACTTGAGGATGTCTTAATAAAGATTTTGGTGACATGTTTATTAAAGGTTTTCGGAAAGGCCATGTCAGTTGTCGTCTAAATGCATGGAATAAGTTAGCGGGTGTAGTAATATTGGTTACTATAATATTGTCTTCAGCTGCCAGTTGCAAGAATCGTTCAGGGCGAGCATTGGAATGTTCTGGTCCCTGTCCTTCATAGCCATGAGGCAGGAGTATTACCAAACCATTCATACGTTGCCACTTCGATTCCGATGGGGCTACAAACTGGTCAATCATTACTTGTGCACCATTGGCAAAATCTCCAAACTGAGCTTCCCAGATTACGAGTGCGTTGGGATTTGCCATTGCATAGCCAAATTCGAATCCTAAAACACCATACTCTGAAAGTAGTGAATTGTATATTTCAAATTTCTCTTGTCCTTCTTCGATATAGTTTAAGCTGTTGTAAGGTTGGTTTGTGATAGAATCGTGAATAACAGAGTGGCGATGAGAGAACGTTCCTCTTTGTACATCTTGCCCTGTAAATCGTACTTTACTGCCATCCAATAAAATAGATCCATACGCCAAAAGTTCGGCAGCTGCCCAGTTTAATTTTTTGTCCTTTTGGAACATGTCCTGTCGCTGCTTCAGTTGCTTTTCAATCTGTTTTATAGGTTTAAACCCTTCAGGAACTTTAATAAGTGCAGCCGATATTTTGTCTATTACGTTCTGTTTGATTGACGTTTTTGGAGAGGTGATAAAGTCTTCGGAAGTAGCTCTTCTTAATTTTTTCCATTCTTTCTCCATTGCCTGATAAAGGTAAGGCAGGGGTTTTTGTTTCACTAAATTTAAACGATCCTGCAAATCAGCTCTAAAAGCCTTGTCCATAGATTTTGCCAACTTGGCATCTACTTCTCCACGGTCGATCAATTTTTTGTTATAGACCTCTCTAGGGTTAGGGTGTTTGGAGATGATATTGTACAGCGAGGGTTGCGTAAATTTAGGCTCATCACTTTCGTTATGGCCATGTCTACGATAGCAGACCATGTCTACAAAAATATCTCGATTAAATTTTTGTCGATATTCTACAGCTAATTTCACGCAGAACACCACTGCTTCGGGGTTATCCCCATTTACATGAAGCACAGGAGCATCAATTACTTTGGCAACGTCAGTACAGTAAATGCTAGAACGTGCATCGTCAAAATCGGTAGTAAAACCTACTTGATTATTAATC
>JAOULS010000131.1 GCA_029881895.1 Cyclobacteriaceae bacterium
CAATTTAATTGGATTAAACATTTCCTCTTCATTTAATTCAGCGGTTACCATCTATATCCTTATTCCAATATTACTAATTCCCCAATTAATTTTAAGTGGTGTAGTGGTACGATTTGATAAATTAAATCCTAGTTTGAGTAGTGATAGTACTGTACCATTTGTGGGTGAGCTAATGGCATCACGATGGGCACTTGAAGCAGGAATTGTACATCAGTTTAAAGAAAATGAGTATGAAAAACACTTTTATACCTACGATAAAATTATGGCCGATGCCGATTATATGAAAATATACTACATCCCAACTATTGAATCTAAACTAGAATACTGTCTAAACAACTATCGAAATCCAGATGAAGAGACGAAAGCAAAGCTTATTGCCAGTTTAAAATTGTTGAAAACCGAAATTGCTAAAGAATTAAATCATGTAGGTGGCGATAAGTTTTCAAGAATTAATGATTTACACATAGATGCATTCGATTCTGCCCTGTATAAGGAGGCGAATTCTTTTCTAGAATCGCTCCGAAAATATTATGTAAACCGATATAATAAAGCTGATTCATTCAAAGAAACAAAAATTAGAGAAATGATTGATACGCCAGAAAAAAAGGCTGAATTCGACCTTCTAAAAGCCCATTATTACAATGAAAGTATTGCGGCATTGGTGAAAAATCAAAACGAACAACACCGAATAATTGAGCAAGATGGCATTTTAGTACGGAAAATATTCCCAATTTATATGACCCCCCACCCTCATGGAATGTTCGACTTTAGGGATCAATTCTACGTTCCTCAAAAGCAATTTATGGGAAGGCACTACGACACTTTTTATTTTAACATATTCATTATTTGGTTAATGACTATTGGTTTTATGATAACATTGTATTTCGATGTATTGCGTAGAATTGTAAGTATGATTAGCAACATTTCCGATAACATGAAACGTTGAGCATAAAAAGGCTACATAAAGACATTGTAGCTATCGCTATATTTTTGATTGTACTACTCATTCTTTGGATATTTTATTAATCTATGTTTTTCTTTTTATCAAAAACCATCTATTTTATCGTAATGCCATTGTCCTTGGTTATTACCATATTATTTTTCTCCTTATTTATTCGTAATAAGGTACTAAAAAAGCGATTGAGGGTTATTGCTGTTGCACTACTCATTTTTTATTCTAACCCCTACTTTGCAAATAAAGCCATGAATGCGTGGGAGGGTGACCCCACTCCATTAGCAGAAGTAAACCATGATATTGGGATTGTACTAACAGGGGTGACCAATCGGAATAAACGCCCTTTAGACAGGGTGTATTTTGAACATGGAGCAGACAGAATACTACATGCCCTGCAGCTTTACAAAATGGGTAAAATTAATAAAATACTAATTAGTGGAGGGTCTGGAAAGCTAACGAATAATGAAAACGACATAAAAGAAGCTGATGAACTAGCGAAAGTATTACTACTCTCAGGAGTGCCTCAAAAAGACATACTCATTGAACGAGTTTCTAGAAACACATATGAGAGTGCTATAAATTGTGCTAAAATTATTAATGATCTACAGATTAAAAATGTTTTGCTCATTACATCGGCATTTCATTTGACTCGTGCTGGTTTATGCTTTAAAAAACAAAACATAAATTTCACCCCTTTTGGCACCGATTATTATTCATACGATGAGTTTGAAAACTTCATGGAAAAGATAAGCCCAAATTCTAATGCGGTAAATAATTGGAAAATTATCACAAAGGAATCGGCAGGAATAGTGGTATATAAGTTAATGGGGTATATTTAAATCACAGCAAAAAACTATTACACTTCTAGTGCTAATAATGTTTCTTGCGACAATGGTTTGTTCATGTATTTTTTTACAAATGAATATTCCTTTGATTTATTAACATCTTGAGGATTAATCGATGAGGTAAGCATTACAATTTTACATTTCGTAATGGTTTGGTTTGATAGCTTTTCAAACTCCTCTAAAAACTGAAAGCCATCCATCAGAGGCATATCAATATCAAGAAAAATAACATCGGGAAGTACGCTATCTGCTACCTCTTTAAGTTTTTCTAAATTCTTCAAAAACTCAATTGCACTTCTGGCACCAGTATGCGTATAAATATGTTCAGAAATATTAGACGCCTCAATCATCTTCTGATTAATAAGGTTATCAATTTCATTATCATCAATAAGCATTACTTTGTTATACCTCGTCTCTGACATATTCTTTGTTTTAAAGGAATTTTATAACCTAAATATAGATTTATTGTAAGTGAATAACAAAAAACATTGTAAAAAAGAAAAAGGACTTTTCGCCCTTTTTCTTTTTACAAAATGATTACAAATCGAACTTAATCCCCTGAGCCAGGGGTAATTCCGTTCCGTAATTAATGGTATTGGTTTGACGTCTCATATACACTTTCCATGCATCAGATCCTGATTCACGACCTCCACCAGTATCTTTTTCTCCTCCAAATGCCCCACCTATTTCGGCTCCAGAAGTACCAATATTAACATTGGCTATGCCACAATCCGACCCTTTTTGAGAAAGAAATAATTCTGCTTCTCTTAAATTACCAGTCATAATAGCCGAAGACAACCCTTGTACTACGCCATTCTGCAAAGCAATGGCTTCATCAATAGTGTTATATTTCAGCAAATATAAAATTGGGGCAAAAGTCTCGTGCTGAACAATTTCAAATTCATTTTTTGCTTCCGCAATAGCAGGTTTCACATAACATCCCGATTCATACCCTTCTCCTTCAAGAACTCCCCCTTCTACGACTAGGTTACCTCCTTCACTCACTACTTTTTCCAATGCGGCATTATACATGTCTACTGCTGCTTTATCAATCAAAGGACCTACATGATTACTTTCATCTAATGGATTTCCGATTTTAAGTTGTCCATAAGCAGAAGCCAATTTGTTTTTCACCTCATCATATACACTTTCATGGATAATCAACCTACGTGTAGAAGTACATCGTTGACCACAGGTACCTACTGCACCAAACAAAGCCCCTACAATGGTCATTTCCAAATCGGCATTTTCAGTAATGATAATCGCATTATTTCCTCCAAGCTCTAATAATGATTTCCCTAATCTTCTTCCCACAGCTTCTCCTACTTTTTTACCCATTCGGATAGATCCCGTAGCTGAAATTAATGGCACACGTTTATCGTTAGACATCAATTCCCCCACTTTATAATCTCCATTTACAATACACGAAACACCTTCGGGTACATCATTGGCCTCAAATACTTTATTGATAATGTTCTGGCAAGCGATACCACATAACGGAGTTTTTTCCGATGGTTTCCAAATACAAACATCGCCACTCACCCAAGCCAACATGGTATTCCAAGCCCAAACGGCTACAGGGAAGTTGAAAGCTGAAATAATTCCCACAATACCTAATGGATGATATTGTTCATACATTCGGTGATTTGGTCTTTCCGAATGCATGGTGAGCCCATGTAACTGGCGAGACAAGCCTACAGCAAAATCACAGATATCGATCATTTCCTGCACCTCTCCTAGTCCCTCTTGATACGATTTTCCCATTTCGTAAGAAACTAGTTTCCCTAAATCTTCTTTATGCACTCTTAACTCCTCCCCTATTTGTCTTACCACTTCACCTCTCTTAGGGGCCGTTACCATTCTCCACGATTTAAACGCTTCTTGCGCCTTCAATACTACTTGCTCGTACTCATCAGCAGAAGTGACTTTTACCTTACTAATCAATGCTCCGTCTACAGGAGAATAAGAGACAATCTCTTCGCTATTAGTATCCATCCATTGGCTACCTGTGGAAGTTCCACTATTCACCTCTTTCACACCAAGATTGTTCAACACCTCAGTCATTTTAAAATTATTTTTATCCATTACTACGTCTGTCTTGTTTGTTTAATTTAGTAGTGTGTAAAGTTAGGGAAAAGGAATACAAAAACAGAAAAGCTAACGCAATAAAAAAAGGCTATTTGTATAAACAAATAGCCTTTCTTTTTTTTATAGTTTGATTAAGCTACCAACCTAACCCATAATATACTTGTTCGCCATCTTGGTAAAACCCTTCTACCAAAATACCGCCTTGCTTATTTGCCATCAATTGGTTTAACTCCTCTACATTTTGAATTTTAGTTTTATCTACTGCTGTTATAATAAACCCTTCTTTAACTCCAGCATCTCTCCATTTCCCTTCTTTTACTTTAGTGATTTTTACTCCTCCATTTATATTATATTTTTCAAGTTCTGATTGTGAAATATTTTCGAATACAGCTCCTTCAATAGAAGTTACTTCTTTAAATTTCACTAAATCGGTATTTCCTTCATTATTTTTCAAGATAGCGGTCACTTTTCTCTCTTTGCCATTTCGAATAAAAAGTACGTCTACCGCATCACCAGGACGATTACGAGCTACCATTTCTTGCAATTCAGCAACATTGCTCACCTTCACCTCATTTACACCAATAATCACATCACCACTTTCTATTCCTGCTTCTTCTGCCGCACTATTTTCATTTACCTGACTTACATAAACACCCATTACCACATCTAAACTTTCCTCCTCTGCGATTTTAGCATTTACATCATTTATTCGAATACCCAATAACCCACGTTGTACTTTCCCAAACTCAAGCAAATCGTCCATCACCTTCTGTACTAACGTAACAGGTACAGCAAAAGAATACCCAGAGTAGGATCCTGTCTGGGTAGCAATAGCGGTATTAATCCCTATCAATTCTCCCTTTAAATTGATGAGTGCTCCACCACTATTCCCTGGATTTACCGCTGCATCGGTCTGAATAAATGATTCTATTTGCAAACCAGTTTTACTTCTCAAAATACCGATGTTTCGAGCCTTTGCACTGACAATACCTGCGGTAACGGTAGAGGTTAAATTAAAAGGATTACCCACGGCCAATACCCACTCGCCAATTTTTACATTATCAGAATTACCATATTTCACAAAAGGCAAATTCTCTCCATCGATTTTCAACAGGGCCAAATCGGTTTGAGTATCTACCCCAACTACATGCGCCTTGAAACTTCGGTTATCGTTCAGCACTACCTCTACTGTAGCAGCCTGATCTATTACATGATTATTGGTAACAATGTATCCTTTGTCGGAAATAATAACTCCTGAGCCTGATGATTCAGTAGGCTGACCTCCTCCGTAGGGTCTGAAAAAATTATCTATAGCATTGTCGCTTTGGCTAGCTGTATTATATACAGAACGAATATGCACCACCCCTGAGGTTACTTTTTCGGCTGCATAAATAAAATTCAACCCTTCGGGAACAGTATACGCTTCATCTCCTTCGTTATAATTGGTCAATTGTAGATGTTGCTGCTCCGAAATAGACGTTTCAGGCTGAATACTATCGCCAAACATCACTTTCACACCAATAAGGACTACTAAACCACCAAAAACTGTCGCAATAAAAATGCTTGTTAAAAACTGTTTCTTACTCATATTTCGATTTTTTTGTTTGATCTGCATTTAGTATACGAAATAACAAAAATTGAGTTATATTTTTTGTGAAAAAAAACTTCTCAAAAAAACTTTGTCCGTTTTCAATTTCAATACGTTTGGTTTTCGTTGAATTGTTGCATTTTTGATATCGGCTTAATCCCTTCAATCTTAAAAGTGATTTGATTGATCATCTCATTATTAAGGATAAATCCCGTACGTAGAATCAAAACAATGACCATTAAAATATACTGCTTCAATTCATATCTATTCTGGCCAATACGATGGTTTAACTTTAGTGCTATTTTCGATCAGTGAACAGTCACTACACCAACGAGGTGGCATAAAATCAAGTAGTATTGGATAGCATTTATAATTAAGGTCTCGAATGAATGATGCAATTAATTCTTCTGATAAGTCTAAAAAATTATCAATTGTTATAAAAATTCTTTTCTTTTTTATTGAAGACACCTCAAAAAAACCTAAAACTGGAACATTTTGATCATCAATGTAGCTTAAATTACCTATAATTTGGGTTGGTGGAGGGTCAAAAACAGAACCTAGATTATTTTGTTGATCTTCTATTTTTTTCCAATAGTCATAGGCTTCTTTTGTTAATGAATATTGCGACACTTCAACACTATGCCCTTCAGTATATGTACCATCAGCCTTTATATATTTCAGTTTTTTCCATAATAGGTCTGTATCCTTCGATACGCTTTCACCTAGAACAAAATGAGAATGAGTAGGCATTGTCACATAGCAAGTATCTACGCTTAAAGGTGAAAGCCTTTTGTATGTACCTCCAATTTTCCATTTATAATATCGAGATAACGTATCGCTATTGTTCATATATAAATTAAGGTTCAAACCATTAATCTCAACCTTAATTTTGCCAAAGGGTTTTAGATATTTAATTTGCTCAAGAGACAAACTGTCGATGGATGGACAAGGTTTTAATAATTGAGGGGACGAACTAATAATGTCATTATTAGGTAACTGCACATTAATATGATATTTCCTACCTACAACACCTTTCGATGTTCCTTGATAATATCCATTTCTAATTTCTGTTAGTTGTTCTTGATTACCTTGATCGTCAAATAATAGCACTGTAGCACCAGAAATTCGTTGTATGCTACTTTGCTTTGTATACCCTGTAACAGGTTTTGCAATCTCTACCTGTGCAGGGTTCAAATCAGTAATTACTCCAGTAATTACGATAGGTGAAGTATCTAGATTAATCGTAGGCTCAAATGTTTCTATGCAACCGCTAATTGTTAGTAAGAGTAGGTAAAAAAAGTTTCTCAAAAGTACTTTGTCCGTTTTCAATTTCAATACGTTTGGTTTACGTTAAATAGTTGAATTTTTGATATCGGCTTGCCAGATTTTGACATTCCTTCAATCTTAAAAATGATTTGATTGATCATCTCATTATCAACGAAGAGAAATCCCTTTCCTACTATCAAAACGATGACCATTAACAATGTAGTGCTTCTATTCATATCTATTCTGGCCAGTACGATGGTTTAACTTTAGTGCTATTTTTGATTAGTGAACAGTCGCCACAAAAAGGAGGCGCGCTTGCTGAATCAAGTGGTGTAAACCAAGGTGCTGGAAGAAAGCATTGAGCATCGATATTAAAAGTATTAAATTGGTTTGGATTTTCTGGTAAGACCAAAAAATCAACACGTCTAATAAAAATTCTTTTCTTTTTTACTCCAGACGCTTCAAAAAAACCTACTACAGGAAACTTCTGATTATCAACATAATTTAAATTGCCTGTAATTTGGGCTGGTGGAGAATCAAAAATAGAGCCTACATTATTTTGTTGATCTTCTATTTTTTTCCAATAGTCATAGGCTTCTTGTGTTAATGAATATTGCACTACCTCAACACTATGACCAAAAGCATAGATACCATCTGCACTTATAAATTTTAGTTTTTTCCATAATAGATCTGCATTATCGGACATGCTCTCACCAAGGGCATAATAAAAATGATCAGGCAATGTTACATAGCAAGGAAGCTCTGCTAAGGCAAAGTCAAAGGCCGTATATCTTTTGTATGTACCCCCAATTTTCCATTTATAATATCGAGATAACGTATCATCACGATTCATGTATAGGTTTAGGTTCAAACCATTGAGGTGTAACTGAGTAATAGCTCCAAAGGATTTTAGATATGAGATTTGCTCAAGAGCTAAACTGTCGATAGATGGACAAGGTTTTAATAATTGTGGGGTCGAATTAATAATGTCATTATTAGGTAAATGTACATTGATATGGTATTCCCGTCCCACAACACCTTTCGATATTCCTTCATAATATCCATTTCTAATTTCTGTTAGTTGTTCTTGATTACCTTGATCGTCAAATAATAGCACTGTAGCACCAGAAATTCGTTCTATGCTACCTTCTTTTGTATAACCAGCAACAGCTGTTGCAATCTCTACTAGTGCTGGGTTTAAGTCTGTAATTATTCCAGTAATTACGATAGCTGAAGTATCTAGATCAATAGTAGGCACAAATATTTCTACACATCCACTAATCGTCAGTAAGAATAGGTAAAAAAAGCGGCTCAAAAGTACTTTATCCGTTTTCAATTTCAATACGTTTTGTTTACGTTAAATAGTTGAATTTTTGATATCGGCTTGCCA
>JAOULS010000132.1 GCA_029881895.1 Cyclobacteriaceae bacterium
TACAAAAAAAAGGTGACTGATGTACTTACTTCAACCTCATAGTCAAACACATGTTATAATTCACTCGTTCTTTGTCTTAGGGCCTCGTAGATGACTACTCCAGCTGAAACAGATACATTTAGTGATTGAATATTGCCCGTCATAGGTATAAATACTTTTTGATCGGCTAGTTTTAAGTATTCCTCTGAAATACCATCTTCTTCTGACCCCAGAATAATAGCGCAGGGTGTTGATAATTTACTCTCATAAAAGCTATGATCTGCCTTTTCGGTACAAGCAACAATTTGTAGCCCACTTTCTTTGAGGTACTTGATAGTGGTTTTTAAATTGTGCTCTCGGCATACCGGGATAAAATTTAACCCTCCAGCCGAAGTTTTCATCGCATCGCTATTAATCGCTGCACTTCCTTTATCGGGAATGACTATGCCATGAACACCCGCACATTCTGCTGTACGTGCTATTGCTCCAAAATTACGCACGTCTGTCACCCTATCCAGTATAAGTAATAGCGGAGCATCTCCCTTTTCGTATGCAGTACTAATCACATTATCCAATGATGCATATTGAATGGCGGAAATATAGGCGATTGCCCCTTGATGGTTTTTACGAGTAATTCTATTTAACCTTTCTACAGGGACTTTTAATACTGGAATTTTGTATTCTTTGCAAATATCCTGTAATTCTGACAGCAGTTCGTTCGAAATTGATTTTTGCATATACAATTTATCAATTTCTTTCCCCGACTTTATCGACTCAATAATGGCTCTTGTTCCAAAAACCACTTCACTTTTATTTTCTGCTTTTTTAATGATTTCCATGTATGCGAATTGATGCTGCCAATTATTAAATACTCCCACTTCTCCATAAAGCCACCTTGTTCATCCAAGGAGTGCTGTATTCTTTTTTTCTTTCCAAACGATAAAATTTTTCAGAAAAAACGTTGTTAATTTTTACAAAGGTAAATTTTAATTTTAACTGTTGCTTATTTCCTGCATATATCCATTCCTCTTTACTTCCATATTTGTGTACTTCTGAAGGCAAGCCAAAGACAATATACACCATGCCTCTATCGGTTTTCCACCCTTCTTTAAAAGAAGTAAAAAACATATTGGCTAATGTAACACGTTTGAAATAGTTATTAATTATTTTTTTAGCAACCTCTGGATCTTTTGTTATTTCTAACCATACTTTTTCGAAGGTTTCTTTATCTGGGGTTGCCTTTAAGCGTTCATACTCCGCATTTGTGGTAATGTACCGAATAGGGGCAATCAACTCTTCGATAGAGGCATATTTCGGGAAATGCTTATTACGAACAGTAAAAACGGATCCATGCAAGTTAGAAGTATCATTTTCAAAAAAATACATCCCCTCTTTTTTTAAAGAGAATTTCTCATTTGCGCTCACCAAAAATGTGGTATCCATAGAAAGCAATGCGTTGCCAGTTTTTTGTGCAACAGACATTGGTGGCGTAGATGCGCTATAATTGGAATGATAGTAGTGTATATATTCTGACTGATCCGTTTTATAGTAGGAGTTGGTAGACAGATAATTTTTAAAAATAGGGGTTTGTAAACTAGAGTCGTACAAAAGGGTGGAAGATTGATTTATTTTCGGATGATCAAATAGTGGAACATCAAAATAGTAACTCATTCCCGTTTTTTTATGAATAAACTCAAGAAGGAGCAGTCGTTTCTTTTTCACCTTTTCAAATGATAAATCCATCAACCAAGCGTTAGAAATCGAATCATACTTGGCGTTTTCCAAATAGATACTGGCCGAAGAATCTGTTCGATTACTGATATATGAAGATCTAAAGTCTAAGATGCCTTCATAACTAGTGATCGCATCTGCTGAAACAATTTTTAAAAATATATTTACTGTGTGAGTATTATACACCACCTTATGCTCTAGCTGAAATGAAGCCTTTGGATTATACTGATGACGATAATTAATTCCTTGAGAAAAGGCAGCAACACCTATAAAAATAAGGGTAAAAACAGAAGATAATCGTATCATAATGTATTGTTTTCTGAAATTTAAAAAATAATTATCCCTATTTGTGTTCTATTCGTTTATTTTTGCGATTCAAAATTACAATTTTATGAGTGTTTACACTACGGAAATCGCTTCGGATAAAATCGCTTCGGATAATCCCATACATCAACGTCTGTTGCAGGCTTATTTTTTGGCTAAGGAATATATACATGGTGAGGTGTTAGAAATAGGGTGTGGTGAAGGTCGTGGCATTTCTTTGCTTTCTCCAGAAGCAAAAAATTACACAGCACTTGATAAAATTCAGGAAGTTGTTGATGAGTTAAGTCAGCAACATCCCGAAATAAAATTTATACAAAGTAATATTCCACCAATGAGTGAGCTTGAATCTAATCACTACGATGTGGTAATTAGTTTTCAGGTAATAGAACATATAAAAAAAGACAAAGACTATTTACAAGAAATTTATAGAGTACTAAAGCCAGGAGGCAAGGCCATTATTACTACACCCAACATAAAGAAAACACTTACACGCAACCCATGGCATATCCGTGAATATACTGCGGAGCAACTATCACAACTTGCTAGAAGCGTGTTTAATAAAGTTAGTATGAAAGGCGTGGCGGGAAATGAAAAAGTAATGGAATACTATGAGATGAATAAAAAATCGGTTCGTAAAATCACTCGATTTGATGTCTTTAATTTTCAATATCTACTCCCTGCTTTTCTTTTAAAAATTCCCTACGATTTACTGAACCGATTAAACCGCAACAAATTACAAACTACTGACAACGAATTAGTGAAATCCATAACCCACAACGATTACCTATTGAGTGAAAATGGTGATGATAGCTTGGATTTATTTTGTGTGATGGAGAAGTAACAGATTACCTAACCATAAAAAGCAACAAATATCATTCGTCCCATTATAGAAAAAGCAATTCCTATAATGGGACTCTTTTAAAAATTACCTACTCTGACTCTCTAGCACACTATAATATCCTTCAAGTGCTGCTTCATACTGATTGGCAAGTTCAGCTTCTCCATTGCGTTTTAGCGTACGGATTATCTCCTGAAGAATTAATATATTTATACGCAAACTTTGGGTAACCCCTACATTCTCGCCTACATAATAGCTTACTAGCTCTTCCGAACGGTCGGCCAGCGTTTTCACAATATGCATTGCCTTTTCATCTTCCCCAAGTCGAAAGAGCATATCAGCTGTTTGCACAGATGTGAAATCATAGTGCAAAGAAATATCTGGCATTTTTTCTAAACTATAAAGCAATACTTCTCTAGCCTTCTCTTGTTTTCCTTCATTTAATAGCGTTTCAGCTAATGTATTAATGGTTGAACGATGGTTTACCACAAAATTTCTATAATCTTCGTTATAGTATGAATTTGGATTGTCAAGCTCTCTGAACTGAAATTTCGTCATCACATTCTCATACATGATGTCTGTATTTACCATCCTAGCCCTTTGTTGAGAAGAAGGGTTTTTTACAGGAAGTAAACGGTATGCATTCCCTTCTTGTATTACATAATCCTCTACATCTATATTCAACTGGCTCAATGAGGTATTGTTGAAATAGATAGGACGTTCCCAATTATTAGTGGCAATAAGGTCAAGAATCATTAAATCTTTTTTCTCAAGACCTCCTCCTTTTAGTTTGAAAATCATCTGGTCGACCACCATGTTTTCCATCCCTTTAGGGATAATTCCTTTCGACAATACCGATTGTTTATCGACATCTAATGAAATTGTTTTACTTGGAATTACATTAGCAGATTCGTACAGACGAAGGCGTTTGTCTTCTTTTTTCAACAAATTGATAAAGGTATGAAGGTTAATTGCTCCCTTCACGCCAAGTTCTTCGGCATAAGGAAGGTAATCATTTGGTCCCCCTTGTCGGTAGTTTTTCATGGTCAGGGTAAGAGGAACAGGCTCAGACCCATAATGCTTGTCTAGCATCTGTTCTATGTACCAGTCGGTATTTGAATAGCTAAGTACTAAAACACGCATGTCAGTAGCAAAGTCTTCCACATTTTGGACATACCATAGTGGGAAGGTGTCATTATCACCTCCAGTAAACATGATGGCATTGTCTGAGCAAGAAGACAAAAAGTTTTTGGCAATATCAACTGAGAAAAAACGATTTGAACGATCGTGATCGTCCCAGTTTTCAGCAACCATTATTGTTGGGGCGATTAAGCCAATGGCCAATGCCACTGAACCTGCTGTTTTTGGTGATAAAAATTTTCCAAGGCTTTTACCAATAGCTACTACTCCAAAACCAATCCAAATGGCAAAGGCATAGAACGAGGC
Organism: Cyclobacteriaceae bacterium; assembly: GCA_029881895.1. Classification (GTDB taxonomy): domain Bacteria; phylum Bacteroidota; class Bacteroidia; order Cytophagales; family Cyclobacteriaceae; genus JAOUKH01. The sequence continues at coordinate 4,319 of JAOULS010000132.1, forward strand.
TACATAAATATAATCACGCTCCCTAGGTTCCGAAGGGGGAGAGTTTAAGTAAAGAATAAGTGCGATGCCTGTTAAGAAAAATAACATGGCCACTACCGCAAAATTCTTTTTATCATTTACATAATGAAAGACTAGTCCTATTATCCCTAAGAGTAAAGGAATCATAAAGTAGTTGTTTCGGGCTTTATTTTCAGCCAGCGTAGAGGGGAGCTCTTCGAAAGCTCCTAATGGCGAAAGCCAATCTGCATTTTGCATATCGCTAACACGGCCCGAAAAGTTCCACATAAAATAACGATAGTACATCCAACCAAGCTGATGACTTAATAAAAATCGAATATTGTCAATAAAATTGGGTACTTCTCCTTTTTTGAGTCCCAACTTTTCACGATAAAGCTGTTGGTGTGCAGGAGTGGTACTGTAAATTCTAGGTAATAAGGTGGTCTGCTTTTGGTCATACACATACGAGAATTTACGATCCGTTATTTCATATTTGTCTTCCCCTTTAGTATATACCACACCACCTTCTTCTTGCCCTGTTACTTGGGCGGTAAAATATTGTCCCTTAAATAATGGACGATACCCATATTGTTCACGATTTAGGTATTTCACGAAACTCATGATGTCCTCAGGGTTGTTTTCATCGATAGGAGGGTTGTAATTAGAACGAATCACTACAAGTGTATAGGATGAATAACCAATAAGAATAAAAGCTAAACTCAAAAGTGCTGTGTTTAGTATTTCTTTTTCTTTTTTTATTGAATAGATTATTCCAGCTATTAAACTTCCTATAACCAATAAAGCAAATACAATGGCTCCTGACCCAAAAGGCAATCCTAAATTGTTGACAAAGAAAATTTCGAAAGAACTAGCAATAGAAGGTAATCCAGGAATAATAAGGTTGTTTATTAAAATGATAAGCCCTCCAGAAATACCCATACACGCTACTAATCCCCATGTAGAGGGCTTATATTTCTTGAAGTAATATATTAATCCTAAGGCAGGAATAGTCACCAAGTTTAAAAGGTGTACACCAATTGAAAGCCCCATCATATAAGCAATAAGGATAATCCATCGGTTGGCCTGACTTTCATCTTCCATAAGGTCCCATTTAAGGATGGCCCAAAACACAAATGCCGTAAAGAAAGACGACATGGCATATACTTCAGCTTCCACAGCCGAAAACCAAAAAGTATCAGAAAAGGTGTACGCCAAGGCACCTACTGCTCCTGCTCCAATCAGGAGTATCGTGTTTTCAAGACTAACTGTTTCTTTAATATTTACTTTCAATACTTTTCGTGCCAACATTACTATCGACCAAAAAAGAAATAATATCGAAAAACTACTACTCAATACGCTTACCACATTTATCCAATACGCCACTTGTGTGACATCGCCCAGGGCTAAAAAAGAGAACATTCTTCCCACTAATAAAAAGAAAGGCGCTCCTGGAGGGTGCGGTACCATCAATTTATAAGACACGGCTATAAACTCGCCACAATCCCAATAACTGGCGGTCATTTCTAGGGTGAGTAAATAAGTGATGGTCGCAATAGCGAAAACTGCCCATCCGGCTATGTTATTAATTTTTTGAAAATTCATAATGTATGCTTTCAAATTTAGTTATGGCGATGCATTAAAATAAACATTGTAATTGGCGAAAATAGTAAATATTACAATACTGATGATTATTTACTGATAAAATGTAGAAGAGGTTGTCATTGAAGATGATTTTTTTTGCATAGATACCCCGATAATCTCTCATCTAAGACATAATAATACCTTCTCAGGTTATTTTATTTATACACCATAACATAAAACACCAACCACAACAAAAAAAACAAAACGTAAGAACTGTAAACGATATAATAAGAGATTTTTAGTTTTTTATTAGAGTGATACCTTATAGCATATACCAGTATAAACCAATACATAATTTCAAATATATTAAATGATTTCAAAGGGTAAATCCATTTATCTGGGAGGGAAGAATAATCGAACAATTGTAAGAGTGAAAATGGATAAAAAGCCCGCAGGTCGAAATAATCAGGGTCGCCAACAAAGAAAAAGAAGTACCCAATTTTTAAAAATTCAGGCACAATAAATATAGACTCAGCAACTACTGCTATGCCCCAAAGCTGCGTATAGGTAAGCTTATAGCCAAACATAAAACAGCCTACCCAAATAACAAATGCAGTTATCGTAAATTTCACTACATATACAATGGGTATCCCTATATATTGTAACGTGCTAATAACATTAAACACTCCCATTTCTCCTTTTTCTTGCAACACTTCGAATGCGGCAATCTCACTTTCAATAAACTCCTTTTTTATATATAGAAGTAAAAAGGTAATAATACACAGAAACAAGAAATAGATTTTTTTGTCGTAATCTAATAGCGAATGGAGCAAATTCCTCATTTAGTATTATTGATTAAAAATATAATTGTTCAAATTTAGGCATTATACTTGTAAATACGTTAACCGTTAAGTATACAACATAACCATTAATCATCTTTTGAAAAATAATTTACATTACATATTACTCGTATTATCTACCGGGATATCTATTTCTTGTATACAAGCACAAGATAACGTCAAGCAGGTGGTTTTACTTAATGACATCAACATTCAGATAGATGCAAGTAGTGCATTAGATGATATGTATAATTTTAAATTTGATGATGCCGCACTAAAATACAATGCCATTAAAGAGAATTATCCTTGGCATCCTTTGCCGTACTTTTTATTGGGGCTTAGTGAATGGTGGAAAATTATGCCAAACCTTAACAATAAATCGTATGACAAAACTTTTTTAGCGTATATGGACACCACCATTGCTTTGAGTGAAAACTTATTGAAAAAACGAAAAGAGTATGAGGTAGAGGCTTCCTTTTTTCTGTCATCATGTTATGGGTTTATTGGCAGGTTAGAATCGTCCGAAGAGCGTAAAAACTGGACCAAATCAGCATTTGCAGGCAAAAATGCATTGAAATACTTAGAAAAAAGCAAAGGGCAAGAAGGACTAAGCCCTGAGTTACTTTTTGGTGATGCCCTCTTTAATTATTTTTCGGTTTGGGTGTCAGAAAATTACGCTATTTTACGTCCAATAGTGGCAATGTTTCCAAAAGGAGACAAAGCATTAGGGCTACAGCAATTAACAGAGGTGGCTACTACTGCTTTTTATTCACGTATTGAGGCCAATGTGTTTTTGATGATGATCCTTAATAGTTATGAACACAACCGCCCTAGGGCGCTAATAATAGGTGAACTACTAAAAAAGACATACCCCGACAACCCATATTTTCATCGCTACTATGCTAGGCTACTCTACTCAAATGGTAAATATGGAAAGTGCGAGAAGGAATCGCTAGAAATATTGTCCCGAATTGATTCAGGGATGATAGGGTATGAACATAATAGCGGTCGTTATGCTGGATTTTTTCTTGGACAAGTATATCAATCACATAAAAAAGATGATTTGGCTAAGAAATATTATGGTGAAGCCATAAAACATGCCGAAGCACTCAAAATATACGACTCAGGGTACTATTTGTATTCCCTTCTATACTATGGAAAACTATTATTAAAAGAAGGGGAAAAAGACGAAGCCAAAATATATTTCAAAAAAGTGAAAAAATATGCTAATCGTAGCCATAGTACACATAAGGAAGCACGAAAAGCAATGTAACTTTTTTACATATAGATGATATTTAAAAAAAAGCCTCTATTAAAAATAGAGGCTTTTTTTTATTTTAT
>JAOULS010000007.1 GCA_029881895.1 Cyclobacteriaceae bacterium
CGAAAACTATCGAGATATTTGGTATACACTATCCGAAAAACAATTCCGTGAGGCTACTGCCTATCGTGCATTAGATAAAATTAAAAAATTTAAAGAAGAAAACAGCTTATCATAAAGATGAACGAACAAGCACTTAAAGATTTACTCTATAAAATTGCAGATGACCAACTCATTATAGGTCATCGTAATTCTGAATGGAATGGCTTAGGTCCCATTTTAGAAGAAGATATTGCTTTCTGTAGTATGGCACAGGATAAAATTGGTCAAAGTCTCCAGTTTTACAAACTTTTGGAAGAATTAGGAGAGAAAGACCCAGATGCAATCGCTTTTACCAGAAATGCACCCTCATTTCATAATTCCCAACTTGTTGAACTTCCTATCGGTGATTATGAGTTTAGCCTAATGCGCCATTTTTTGTTCGATCATGCTGAATTTATTCGTTTTGAGATGCTTAGTAGGTCTAGCTATCCTCCCCTTTCAGAGATAGCACACAAATTAAAAGGTGAGATAAAATATCACATCATGCATGCCAATGCATGGATTCAACAATTAGGCAATTCTACTGACGAGGCAGTAAAACGATTGCAGAGCGCATTAAACATGGCTTTTCCCTATGCGTTAGGCGTTTTCGAAGAATCGAAATTTGAAGGTGATTTAATTCAAGATGGCATTTTTGAAGGAGAACATAAATTAAGAAGTAAATGGTTCGAAGACATTGACAAGATTTTAGCAAAAACCGATTTGATATTACCCGATTTAGCTGCTGAATCTGCACATTTGGGAGGTAGGTATGGCGAACATACTGAGCATTTACAGCCTCTTCTTGATGAAATGAGTGAAGTATTCAACATCGATCCTTCAGCAGAATGGTAACGAAAGCTGAAATACTTCATTGGCTAGAAGAAGTGAAAGACCCAGAAATTCCTATGCTTTCTCTCATCGACTTAGGTGTAATCCGAAATGTTGAAATAACCACTAATACTAAAGTAAAAGTAACCATGACACCAACCTTTACAGGTTGTCCAGCCATGGAGGTAATGAAACAAGATGTCATTGATACACTACTTAACTATGGTATTGATGACCCTGAGGTCGAAATAAATTTCAAAGAACGCTGGAAGTCTGACCTAATAAATGAAAAAGGAAGAACCGCACTTAAGAAATTTGGACTTGCGCCTCCACCTAGGGATACATTAATTGTCGATATAGACATTCTTCAACATGTGGAATGTCCACATTGCGAAAGTCATGATACAAATATGAAATCTCCTTTTGGCCCAACACTTTGCAGGTCTCTGCATTATTGTAATACATGTAAACAAGCTTTCGAACAATTTAAACCTATTGAATAACCTTAATCAGCTAATATTCGTAAAACAGTAAACCATGATAAGAAAATCTAATTTAAGCATACTACTTTCAAGTTTTGTAGCTATTCTAATGATGAGTGCTTGCAGTTCTTCTAAACACAAAGCAGAAACTACTTTTGATGAAATCGATTCTCTTCGGGCTTATTTTCTCACTATCGAAGATAGCTTATTGTACTCATGGAATGTTATGATTCATGATGATAATGAAAGAATAAGTGATTTGTCTCGCCTTCTTGATGAGCTGAAATATGCAAATGCACTTGATAGCAATATTATTATTGATTATAAAGAAAAAGTAAATAACCTAAAAAAACATAGGTATTACATGACAAAAATGAAATCGGCACAGATTGATATTTATGATTCTATATCTTTTGCTTTATCATCAGAAATTTTTCGTCTAGCATTAGATTTTCAAGATTTTGGTCGATATCCCTTCTTAAATGAATTAATGGACTCTATCGACACACGTGAATCCAAAATTCTTAGGTATAGACTTAACTATGACAAAATTGCTAAAATACACAATCAGTTTATAGTAGATAATAACACGATTATTGATCAAATAAATGCAGACTATAAGCATACTATTTTGCCACTATTTGAACTCCCTTTTGAAGAACAATAACCAAAATTATCTTCACTTTAGTTTATTCTATTTACAGTAAGTCTTTAAACGACTGATGAAAGGTTCAACGCTTTTATTGATTGTTACGAATAATGATTCATAAAGAGACCTGATAAAAAAATAATTTACTGATTTTATCTATATTAGCATAAACCATCTACAGATGTCTATACTTAAAAAAATAGGTTTCTTCTCTGCATTCATACTTGTTATCATCTATACAGTAGGGTATATTTTTGATGGGTATTGGCATTTCAGTACGCTTATTTTTGTTTTTATCCTTCTCCCTATAATCGACACACTAATTGGGAAAGACCCCGAAAACATTCCAAAGAGTGAGATGAAAATAATCTCGGAAGAGTATTACTATAAATTCATCACCTATTTATGGGTATATGCACAACTTAGTGTAATTATTTTTGGTGCCTATGCCGTTACCTTAGGAGAAGTAAACACTAAAATTGAATGGATAGGGTTTGTATTAGCTACCTCACTTATTACTGGAGGGGTAGGAATAACAGTAGCGCATGAATTGGGACATAAGAAATCAAAAACAGAACAATTTTATAGCAAAGTACTGCTTATGACGGTTTGTTATATGCATTTTTATATTGAACACAATAAAGGGCATCACGTGCATGTGGCCACACCATCAGATCCTGCAACTTCTCGAAAAAACGAGAACTTTTATAAATTTTGGATGCGAAGTGTGTTTAAAGGATATGTAAATGCTTGGAAACTAGAAATTGAAAGTAGAAAAAGAAAAGGCAATGCGCCACTTGGTGTCAAAAACCAGATGATTTGGTTTTTATTACTTCCTTTATTGTTTTGCACTATACTAACGATCATTTTTAGTTATCTTCTAGGTGATTTTGCCTGGCAAGTCCCTGTCTATTTTTTCACTCAAAGCATATTAGCATTTACCCTATTAGAACAGGTGAACTACATCGAACACTATGGTATAGTTAGAAAAAAAGATCAAAATGGAAGATATGAACTTGTCAATCATTTACACTCTTGGAATGCCAATCATTTAGTAAGTAACTTTTTTCTTTTTCAGCTACAACGCCATTCCGATCACCATCTAAATGCTATTCGTAGGTATCAGGCACTAAAGCATTATGATGAAAGCCCACAATTACCTTTTGGGTATCCAACCATGGTAATTCTAGCGCTATTTCCCTCTTTATGGTTTAAATTTATGAACCCAAAACTTGAGAAATGGAAAATAAACTTATCGGGAAATTAAATGCCCTATTTAACAAAGAATAATGGATAATAAATCATTTAGAAAAGAAGCACATAAAATGGTCGATTGGATGGCCGATTATTTAGAAAATATTGAGCAATATCCAGTAAAAAGTGGTGTATCTCCTTGTGAAATTTATGATCAAATTGATAAAAACCCTCCACAACAAGGAGAACAGATGAATGACATTTTTTCAGACTTTAACGAAAAAATAATGCCAGGCATTACACACTGGCAACACCCTAATTTTCATGCATATTTTACAGGAAACAGCAGTTACCCTTCTGTATTAGCCGAAATGCTTACCGCAACTATCGGGGCGCAATGTATGATTTGGGACACCTCCCCTGCTGCTGCTGAATTAGAGGAAAAAGTGATGGAGTGGTTACAACAGATGTTAGGGTTACCGCTCGACTGGACAGGTTGTATTCAGGATACAGCCTCCACCGCTACGCTGTCAGCCATTCTTTCAGCACGAGAAAAATTTACTCATTACACGATCAACCAACAAGGGTTTACTGATCAGCCTCAATTTCGAGTGTACTGCTCAAAAGAAACACATTCTTCTATAGATAAAGCTGTAAAAATAGCTGGGATAGGGGTTGAAAATTTGACGAAAATTGATGTAGACGATTCAATGGCAATGTTGCCCGATACACTAGAAAAAACCATCCTAAAAGATATCGAAAAAGGATTGAAACCTCTCTGTGTGATTGCTACATTAGGCACTACTGGCACTACAGCTATTGACCCGATAAACGAAATTGCCGCAATATGTGCCAAACACTCTGTTTGGCTACACATTGATGCTGCCTTTGCCGGAACAGCTTTAGTGCTGCCACAATACCGTTGGATGATAAAAGGAATAGAAAATGCGGATAGTTTTGTATTCAACCCTCACAAATGGATGTTTACCAATTTTGATTGTTCAGCCTATTTTGTGAAAGATAAAAAAGCACTAACACGTACCTTTGAGATATTGCCTGAATACCTAAAAACAAAGGTTGATTTACAGGTCAATAATTATCGTGACTGGGGTATACCTTTAGGAAGACGGTTTAGAGCCCTGAAACTTTGGTTTGTTATTCGGAGTTATGGGGTAGAAGGAGTAAAACAACGTGTACAAGAACATATTGAAATGGCTCAAGCACTTGGAAAGAAAATGGATGCACATACCGATTTTGAGCAACTTTCTCCACTAAATTTCAACATGATCTGTTTTCGTTATCACCCTAAAGGGTATAATGATGAAGAAAAACTGAACTCATTAAATGAAATATTAATTAATACTCTTAATGATTCAGGTAAAGTATACATGACCCACACCAAAATAAGAGGAAAGTATACCATTCGTATGGTAATTGGCCAAACCTATGTACAACAACGACACGTGGACATGGCCTGGAATCTCATTCAAGAAACTGCTAAAAATATTGATCATGAAAACTGATATTACTACCCGACAAGATGTTTATGGCATAGTGGTCACGTTCTATGACTTGCTTTTATCTGACCCTATCACCAAAGCCATATTCGAAAACATCAACATGGAAAAGCACTTGCCCAAAATTACCGATTTTTGGTGCATGGTACTCTTTGGTGACACCGCATACAAAGGAAATCCGTTTCCTAAACATGTACCGCTTGGTCTAGAGAAAAAGCATTTCGAACGATGGCTCTTCCACTTTGAAAGTACCATCGATAAAAGTTATGAAGGAGATAAAGCAACACTAGCCAAGCAACGTGCCAATAGTATTGCTTTTGTATTCCAAAGTAAATTAGGTGCTTATTGAGATAAATAATATCAAAACAAATAACAGAACCCACATTTAATTATTGACAGTTTTTAAGATTTGTTTTATTTTCGAATCATTAAATCAAAAAAATAACAAACATGATACGTAACACATTTTTATTTTCAATTATTCTACTTTCATTCTCTTGTGGAGAAAGTAAAAAAGAAACTCCTATTGTGAAACCAATTGCAGAAGGTATAGACCCTAATGCCATTCAAGAACCTTATGCCGATGACCCAACGATGGTAAAGGTTACCTTAAGAGACATAAATTACAACATTTCTGCCGAAGGTGATTATGTGAATGGCAAAAAAGAAGGTGTTTGGACAGAATACAACACCAGTAAGCAAGTACAACAGATTACAGGCTATGTAAATGGATTAAAACAAGGAGCTTCTATAAAAATAGATAATCAAGGACGTGTTGAAGAAAAAACGTATTACCACAATGGGCTTAAACATGGACTTTACGTGAAATTCAAATACAATAAAATCACAGAAGAAATCCCTTACGAAAATGGAAAAATGCATGGTGCTATAAAAAAATACTATGACGATGGTAAAATAATGGAAGAAAGCACTTATGAAAATGGTACTCTTCATGGCATTGCCAAATGGTACGACCAAGAAGGAAATGTGACTATTGAATACGAGTATGAAGAAGGAAAACTGGTAAAACAGTAAATTTAATTTTCATCATAAAAACATCCTCCAAATCTCTCCTGAGAAATACAGGGGATGTTTTTTAGTGATGTTGACAACACATATATCATGATTCGACCTCTGATTGTTTTCTGCCTACTTATTTTTTCATGTACTGTGCCAAAGGAAACAAACACTATTGGAAATTTAAAAATAGCTGTAGAGGAAATATTCAATACTACTAAAGGAGATTTTGCATTCGCCTTTGTTGATTTGTCAAATCCATCTAACCAATTATTGATTAATGAAAAGGAATCCTTTCATGCAGCTAGCACAATGAAAACTCCTGTAATGATTGAACTTTACAGGCAAGCATCAGAGGGCCAGTTTAGTTTACAAGACAGCATTTTAATCAAAAATAGTTTTAAAAGTATTGTCGACAGTAGTAGTTACAGCATGGATATTGGTGAGGACTCCCAAGAAGGACTATATAATTCAATTGGAGATAGCACAACCATATACCACCTCATGTACGAAATGATAACCAAAAGCAGTAACCTTGCTACTAATATTTTAATCGAATTAGTTGATGCCAAAAAAGTGACTACCAGCATGCGAACACTTGGTGCTAATAAGATTGAAGTACTGAGGGGTGTAGAAGATCAAAAGGCATATGATCAGGGACTTAGTAACTCTACCACAGCTTATGATTTAATGGTAATAATGAAAGCCATTGCCGAAGGAACTGCAGCAAAAAACATTGCTGATAATAAACATATGATTGAAGTGTTAAAAAATCAAAAATGGAATGACATGATTCCTAGATTTCTACCTCCATCGGTAGAAGTAGCACACAAGACAGGATCAATAACTGCCTTGCACCATGATTCTGCCATTGTGTTTTTACCAGGTGGCAAAAAGTACGTGTTAATACTATTATCTAAAAATTTAGACGATTTTGATGAAGGCACTACCCAACTTGCACATGTTTCTAGATTAGTGTATGATTTTATGGATAAACTAACGACAAAATAGTTTGAAAAATGAGTTCATTATGTATAATCTTCCTTTCATAACTATCTAAATCGTTGTTCAAATTTTCACGGAAGAATTTTCATGAATAGGTAAGAAAATATGAAATGTAGTCCCGACCCCTATCGTACTATCTACCTCTATAAAACCATGATGGCTTTCTATTATACTATGACTAATAGCAAGCCCTAATCCTGTTCCCGAGCCAACTTCTTTGGTAGTGTAAAATGGTTCAAAAATTCGTTTTTTTACTGATTCATCCATTCCTTTCCCACTATCTTCTATGCTTATATGTACATACTGTTTTTCTTTTCTTACCACTATTTCAGTAACAACTATGATTTTCCCTTTTATTTCGATAGCATCGGAAGCATTAGAAATCATGTTGATAAAAACTTGTTCTAGTTTACTGGGGTAACAATCTACTTGAGGGAGGTCTCCATATTTTTTTTCAACTTCAACCTTTTCAGAATATTTATGTTTTAATAACACGAACGACCTATCTAAACTCATATTTATATCAAATTTCACCAACACATCATTGCCTGAACTAGAAAATATATTTAGTCCTTTCACAATTTCACTTACACGCTCCGCTCCATCCTTTATATTAACAATAGTACGGTTTACAATATGCATTAATTTATCGAGCTGAATATCTTTTTTTAGTCGATCAATCTCTGATAATTTTTCTTTGTAATTTTTCTCATCTATACTATTATGTGCTTCTACTATTTCCTCAATTTTAGTGAGGTTGTCTTCTAGAGAATTAGCTCCTGCAAACACAAAATTAATAGGGTTGTTAATTTCATGAGCGATACCGGCCGTAAGCACTCCAAGCGAGGCCATTTTTTCCGCCTCCACCAATTTATCTTGAGTGGCTTCCAAATGGTTCATCGTTTCAACTAGTTGATCGTTCGTAGCCATTAACTCTTCATTTGTAGCTAATAATTCTTCATTTTGCTGTGTAATGAGTACTGTTCTATTCGCAATCTCATGTTCTAATTTCCTTTTTTGTTTCACAAGTATCGCAGTTCGTTGATGAATAACAAACAGTACAGCAAGAAAGGAAGTCATTACCATAAACGATATAAACCACCAAGTTTTCCAAAATGGAGGTAAAATTTCAATAGCCAAAGCTCTTTCTTCTTTCGACCATATTCCATCACTATTTGTTCCTTGAATAGTTAGAACATACTCCCCTGGAGACAAATTCATATAGGTAGCGGTTCGCCTCAACGCATCTGTATTATTCCAAGACTTATCAAATCCTTCTAGCTTATACCTATATTTATTTTCATAAGGAGAAGTATAATCTAACGAAGCAAATTCGATTGAAAACACTGTTTCTTTATGGGAAAGAGTGATTTCAGATAAATACGGGAATGATTCCCTTACAAATGGTTTTCCATTAACAGAATCGTTCTTTGAGACCGATAGTCCGAAAATTTTAAAATCAGTAATAACTATTTTGGGATTGGCAGTACTAAACTTAATGTCCTCAGGAGAAAAACTATTCAACCCCTGAAGACCTCCAAAATACATAACACCTGATTTTCTAGATGTAACAGATGATGTGTAATTAAACTCATTCCCTTGAAGTCCATCGGATTTTGAAAACTTTTGAAGTTCATTAGATATTGGATTATATGAAAACAAACCATTACTTGTACTTATCCACAAGTTGTTATTTTTATCTTCTTGTATCCCATTAATTACCTTATTTGGAAGCAACTCATTAAAACCTGAAGAATATATTTGAAAATTTTCAAGATTCATCACACTCATGCCTCCCAATGTTCCAATCAAAAGATTTCCTTTCTCATCTTCACATAGTGCTCTTATATTATTATTAATGATCGAATTAGCATCATCAGGGTTATACAGAAACCTTTTAAAAGTTCCTTTTTCTCTATCAAATAAATTTAATCCTCCTTGTGTCCCTACCCATAAATTTTTCTTACTATCCTCAAAAAGTACGATTATCATACCATTGCTCAAACTCAATGAGTCATTCACATCATTTTTATAATGTTCAAAATCTTGTGTCTCTCGATTATAATGAGCCAACCCGCCTAACAGACCAAACCAAAGTTCATTATTATAGTCTTCTAGAATTGCCCATACATTGTTAAATTCTAAACTTTTAGGGTCATCAGGATCAATCTTAAATCGTTTGTTTTCTCCTGTAGAGGGGTTATACCTGTTTAGCCCTGCCGAATAGGTGCCCGCCCAAATATACCCCAAATGATCTTCATATAGTGAGGTGATAACATTGGCACTAATTGTATTTTCATCTTCTAAAGAATGTTTTATATGATGAAATTCTTCTGTTGAAGGGTTAAATTTATCAAGACCTCCTCCATCTGTCCCAACCCAAATAGTGCCATCTCGCCCTTCATGTAATGCAACAACTGAGTTATTACTCAAACTACTCTCCTCTATGGATTGCTGATAGAGATTAAATTTTGATTTGTTTTTTCTATAAATATTTAAGCCTCCTCCAAAAGTGCTTACCCATAAAATATCAGAGTCATCTTCATAAAATTCTAGAATAACATCACTACTCAAACTAGTATTTATATATATGTTTTTTTTAATGTACGAAAACGAATCTGTTTGGGTATTATAAATATTTATTCCACCTCCATCTGTCCCAATCCAAATTCTATTTTGGTCATCTTCATAAAATGAAGTGATGATATTAGAATTTAACCCGTTATTAGCAGGATTAAATGTGAAATGTTTTATTAAATGATGTTGTCTATCGACACGATATACTCCATTTACACCAGTTCCTACCCATAGGAATCCTTTTGAATCTTTATACAATGGCTTTAGCCTATTAACGATTAAATTATTGAAATCATCAAACTCAAATTTTTCAAAAGTCTTGTTTTTAAGATCGAATAATTCTACCCCTCCAAAATCGGGCCTAACCCAAAAAAATCCTGGAGCATCTTGTATGATGGAGTGAACAGATTTACTGTTATAACCTTTAAGCTCTTCTGAAGTTCTTTTTATATGTTCGAACGAATCTGACTTCCTATCATATATATCCAAGCCTCCACCAGTAGCTACAAGCACATTATTTTCTTCGTCAATTAAAATTTTATGTATACGATTATCAGCGATGGATTGAGTATCTTTTTGATTATGCTTGTAATTCGTGAAAATTTCTGTTTCCCAATCAAAAACACTTATCCCGTCATCTAGCGTCCCCACCCATATTCTCCCTTGTTTATCTTCTACAATAGAGGTTATATTGTTTCCTGATATAGATGCATCATCCTTATTATCATGTTTAAATATAGTAAAGGTATATCCGTTAAATCTATTTAGACCGTCTCTAGTACCAATCCACATATATCCCTTACTATCTTTATACACGCATTCAACTGCTCCTGAAGATAACCCTTGATCGGTAGATAAGTGGTCAAATTTAATCGAGCTATTTTGAGAATAACTATCAATAGGCCACAAAATAGCTAACACTACGTATATAAAAAGTAGGTATAGGTGTATGCTCTTTTGTTTCTCATTCATTATATATGGTTATCTCTTTTAAATACTGTCCACAAAATAATACGATAATATATGAAAATTTACAACTATCCCATTACTATTATTTTATTAATCTTTCAATCAGTATATAAAAAAATTACGTAACACTTCGTCAAAAAAATGCCCAATATAAAAGAAGACTCCCTTTCCATCAATATACATCTCAATTTGTTAGTTATTATGGTGTTTCCTATCTTCGCTCACTTATAACTAATCAAATTCATGGAAGATAAACTCATCAATGGTATTCAACAGATAGGAGTTGGCGTAGCCGATGCCGAAAAAGCATTCAAGTGGTATGGCTCAGTACTCGGAGCAGATGTTCTGGTCTTTGACGATAAAAATGAGGCGACACACATGGCTCCCTATATGGGAGGAAAGGCAAGGAAAAAACGAGCCATCATGGGCATCAACATGAACGGAGGTAGTGGGTATGAAATCTGGCAACATACCGATCATGTGTCAAGACCACCTATACAGGATGTCCATCTTGGCGATTTAGGAATTACGATCGCAAAAGTAAAATCAAAAAACATAAAAAATAGCTTCGAGTTACTACAAAGCAAGAGAGTAACTATTATTTCTGAAATTGTTAAAGACCCAAGCGGGGCGTCTTGCTTTTATATTGAAGACCCTTACAAAAACCTCATTCAAATAAGAGAGTATGACAGTTGGTTTAATGCCAAAAATGCCAATATAGGTGGGCAATATGGTGCTTTCTTAGGCGTTTCTGATATTAATGAATCACTTAAATTATATGCCGATATTCTTGGATATAGCAAAGTGATTTATGATGAAACGGGTAACTTTCAAGACTTAAAAAATCTTCCAAATGGTGAAGGGAAATTTAGAAGAATATTACTGACACATGAAAATAATCGAACTGGTGGGTTTGCCAAACTTTTTGGAAGAAGTGAAATAGAGCTTATTCAAAGTTTGGATCGTACCCCCAATAAGATTTTTGAAGATCGATACTGGGGAGAATTAGGCTATATACACCTATGTTTTGATATTCGAAACATGAATGCACTTGTTAAGGAATGTGATGAAGCGGGGCTACCGTTCAAGGTTTTGAGCAACCCTGATTTTGACATGGGCGATGCAAACGGTCATTGGGGGTATCTAGAAGATGCCGATGGCACTTTAATAGAATTTGTAGAGACACACAAAGTACCTCTCATAAAGAAAATTGGATGGAGTATCGACCTCAAGAACAGAAATCCCCTTAAGCCTCTACCCAATTGGCTTATGAAAGCAATGTCATTCAATCGCGTGAAATTTTAAATTTTAAGGCATAAAAAAAACCTGTTTAAATTTAAACAGGTTTTTTTTATTTTTATTATTTATTCGACCTTTTTCGCTCGTGTTCTTTTAAGTGTATTTTTCTTAATCGTATAGATTCAGGCGTTACTTCAACATATTCATCTCCTTGAATATATTCCAATGCTTCTTCTAAAGTGAAAATAATAGGAGGTGCTAGTTTTACTTTATCATCTGCCCCTGAAGAACGCATATTTGACATTTTCTTCATTTTAGTAATATTCACAACCAAATCATTAGGCCGAATATGCTCTCCTACTACTTGTCCTTCATATATTTCTACATTTGTAGGTATGAAAAATTTACCCCTCTCTTGAAGATTATTCATACTAAAAGGAATGGACTTTCCATTTTCCATACTTATTAATGATCCATTCAATCTTCCTTGAATAGCACCTTTATAAGGTTGGAATTCCTTAAATCTATGTGACATAATTGCTTCTCCTGCCGTGGCAGTAAGTAAATTATTCCTCATTCCAATGATCCCTCTTGAAGGAATTTCGAATTCCAAAATCATTCGATCTCCTTTAGGCGTCATACTTTTCATTTCCCCTTTTCTCTTCGTGGCCATCTCAACCGCTTTTCCAGAAACATTTTCGGGCAAATCAATCGTAAGCTCTTCAATTGGCTCACATTTAACACCATCAATTTCCTTAATAATTACTTGTGGCTGACCTATCTGCAACTCATACCCTTCTCTACGCATGGTTTCTATCAATACTGACAAGTGTAACACCCCACGACCAAACACATTAAATGAATCTGCTGAACCTGTAGACTCTACTCGAAGTGCTAAATTTTTCTCAAGTTCTTTATCTAGACGGTCTTTTATGTGTCTTGAAGTAACATATTTACCCTCCTTACCAAAAAATGGAGAATCATTAATTGTGAAAAGCATACTCATGGTAGGCTCATCAATAGCAATAGATGCTAATCCTTCTGGATTATCAAAATCAGCTACTGTGTCACCTATTTCGAAACCTTCGATACCTACTATTGCACAAATCTCTCCAGCACTAACCTGTTCAATTTTTTTCTTCTCAAAACCTTCAAACACATATAGTTCTTTAATACGAGTCTTCGTAATCGTGCCATCTCTTTTTACTAAAGAAATAGGTTTTCCAGATATCAACGTTCCTCTGTTTAATCTCCCGATGGCAATTCGACCAATAAACGAAGAGTAATCCAATGAAGTAATTAACATTTGAGACGTTCCTTCTTCTACAGTAGGCTCAGGAATATGTTCAACAATACTATCCATCAAAGGAATAATGTCTTCCGTTGGTTTCTTCCAATCCAAACTCATCCATCCGTTTTTTGCCGATCCATACACGGTTGGGAAGTCAAGCTGTTCTTCAGTAGCGTCCAAACTAAACATCAGATCAAATACTGCTTCATGAGCTTCATCAGGAGTGCAATTTAACTTATCCACCTTATTCACTACAACAATAGGCTTAAGTCCTAATTCAACAGCTTTCTGTAACACAAACCGTGTTTGCGGCATTGGTCCTTCAAATGCATCAACCAATAGCAAAACACCATCAGCCATATTAAGCACACGTTCTACTTCTCCTCCAAAATCACTGTGACCAGGAGTGTCAATAATATTGATTTTATAATCTTTATAACGAACCGAAACGTTTTTGGCAAGGATAGTGATACCACGCTCCTTTTCAATATCGTTATTGTCCATGATTAAATCACCTGGTTTTTCGTGATCTTTAAATAATTTACCCACTAATAGCATTTTATCCACCAAAGTAGTTTTACCATGGTCAACGTGGGCGATAATAGCAATATTTCTTAATTTTTCCATAACGGTTCAAAAATGAGCCGCAAAGGTAAGGTTATTAAATGGATAAAAATAAACAATGTGAATAATTATATATAGACATCAGGGTAATTGTATTTAAACAGAGATAACCCTACCTTTTTATACCCCTTATTTTACTCTAGTGATATCAATTTATGCTTTATAGCATACTTAATAATATCTGCATTGTTTCTCATGTTTAGTTTTTGAAGAATGTTATTGCGGTATGTAGTAACCGTTCGAGTGCTAACATTCATTTTATAAGCCATTTCTCTGTACGCTAGTCCATCACTTAAAAAGCGAACTACCTTTATTTCTTGAGCGGTAAGCTTGCTATTAACATCAAATGACATTCCATTGAGTAATATTTGTGAAGTCTTTTTTCCATAAAATATATTTCCTTTCAATATCGTTTCTATAGCTAAAATAATCTCCATTTCACTATCCATCGATTTAGTCAAATACCCTTTCGCACCAGATTCAATTGCTTCTTTTATATACGCCTCATCCAAGTGCATCGATATCATTAAAAATTTTATCGAAGAATCTTTTTCCATTGCCTTTTTGCATAATTCAATACCGCTCATTCCAGGCATTGTAATGTCGGTAATCACTATATCAAATTTAATTTTACCTATTAAATCTAACGCAATATTTCCGTTTTCCACATCATAGATTTGGGCTATTGAAAAAACACTTTCAATCAGCAATTTCATGCCATTTCTTACAATTACATGGTCATCAACTAATAATATTTTCACCTCTTTATCATTCATCTGCCTAACGATTTGAAGAATACTTTCAAAATTCTTCAAATAAAATTTTCAAAAATTACCACAAACTTGCACAAGCAATTAATCATTATTTAATATATGTTAAAACAACTTTTGTTCCCTTTCCTGCTATTGAAGAGATTTCTAATTTTGCATCTATCGACAACGCCCTCCTTTTTAAATTTTCCAAACCAAAACCTGTACTTATAATACTAGTATCAAACCCTTTCCCATTATCAATAATCGAAATTTCATTACGATTATCTTTCTCATCAAACACTACTTCTAAAACAGTGGTTTCGGAATGTTTGATAGCATTATTTATTGACTCTTGAATGATACGGTAAACTATCCTGGTTTTGTCATCAAATAGCTCGAAAGTAGGATTTACCGTGAATATTGTTTTAATATTTAAATTATTTTGAATATCTATTAATATTTTCTCTACGGCAATAACTAACCCATAGTCTTCTAGTATCCTAGGTAACAAGTTCTTAGAAATTCTACTTGTTTCTATATTCGCCTCACTTACTATATCTTTTATATTTTTTATTTTTTCAATTGTCGTTTTTCTTAAATCTTTTTCATTTCCTAAAGCTGCTAGTGAAAATTTAACTGCGGACAAAATTTGACCCAAACCATCATGCAATTCAGCTGAAATTCTATTTTTCTCCTGTTCTTCACCTTCAAAATGTGCCCTCAGAATATGCTTTCTTTCTATTTCTAATAATTTTTCAGCTTCTTTTCGTTCCGAACTTTCTATCGCTAATGTGATTATGTTAGCGATAAATAACATAAACTGTTCATCTTCTTCCAGCCATTTTTTATTGTTTTTTACACATTCAAAACTAATGATCCCAACACTCTTTTTTTTAACCCGAATAATGATGTCAAATTTTGATTTTATGTCAAGAAATGCTAAATGGTTTTTAGATAATTCTTCAACCTCTTTATTTACACGAACATCATGAGCCATTATGGAATGTCCCTTTTTAATCGCTTTAAAATAAACAGGAAATTCACTCTTTTTTAACGTCAACCCTTTTTCAAATGAAACACCCTTTTTACAATGAAAGGTCTTACATTCAATTTTAGTTACTGATTTATTAATACCCCAATAACTTATTCTATCCATATTAATTGCAATAGAAGCCGATTTCACAATTTCGTTAATTTTTTCTCCTAAATCATCTTCATTATTAGTAGACAGTAGCTCTAATAATATTTTCTTATGCTTCAGCAGTTTATTGTTTCGGTTTAAGAGTACTTCTTGATTCTCTTTTAGTGCTAAATATTGTTTTTGTATCGTATCTTCTGCTTTTTTCCTATCAGTCACATCTTCAATCATCGTCAAATGAATTCGTCTGCCATTTGAATCAACCCCTAATGATTTTACTGTAATAATAGTATGGGCTAGAGAATGATCAGGTAAAATAAAGCGCTTCGCTAAAGAAAACTTTTCTATTTTTTCAGCATTCAACTCTTTCATCAATTCTAGCCCAGGCTTTATATCATCAGGGTGTGTTATCGTTTTCCAATCTACATTTTTTAATTCCTCTTTTGTAGTATGTAATATTTCAGCAAAATGATCATTCACCTCATACATCGTTCCATTTAAGGAGTCATTTATTGCCAAGCCCAATGGTGCTTCATTAAACATTACACTTATTCGAGTGTCCCTAAGCTCCTTCTCCTTCTTCAGCTCCACCTCTTTGGTGATGTTTTTAATTATCCCAAATCCATACAGAATTTTACCATCAGCATCACTCACAAAAGTAGATGACAATTCTGCCCATACTGTGTTTCCACTTTTTGTTATATAACGTTTTATTGTAATGTAATTAGGGATTTCTCCTTTTATCACTTGAGTATTATAATTAATGGTTGCCTGTATATCATCAGGGTGAGTGAAATCAGCAGGCGTCATTGACAATAATTCTTCCTCACTGTATTCTAGCATTTCACAAAATGTAGCATTCACTTTAAGAATCACAGAGTTCAAACTAACAAATGCTATTCCTACCACAGCATGATTAAAAAGACTATGCAATTTATTATCACTTTCAATTATTTTTAATTCTGCTTCTTTTTTTTCAGCACTTTCAATTGCCAGAGAAATCACATTTGAAACACCTGCGCAAAATAGGGTTTCATCAATTTTCCATATTCTTTTTTCCTCTGTTTGTTCAAAAAATAAGACGCCAGTTTTTGCTCCATCTATTTGAACAGAAATCATTACTAAAGAGGTGATGTCAAATGGAATCAAATAATCTTCTACTATTTCTTTAGTAATCTCGTTATTTTTTGCATCATGAATAATAATAGGTTTATTTGTTTTCAATGCCTTGAAATAGGTTGGGCAATCTTTATAATTTAACACAACTCCATTTCCAAACAACTTTTTATTTGAATCATAAGAAACCTCACATTTAATTTCAGAAAATTTATTTTGAAATTTCCAAAGACTAACCCTACTAACCTCTAGTGTTTTTGCTGCTTTTTTTATGATCTCTCTAAGCGTTAGTTGTAAGTCAACTTGCTGAATATTGGAAATATCTAATAATGCTTTTTGATAGTTGAGTATTTTACTATTCCGTAATAATAATGTCTTTTGATTGTTTTTTAACTCTATGTTTTGTGATAAAAATTCCTTATTCAAAAGGATAATCTTTTCGTTTTGCTCCTTAATTTTTTGTTCTTTCTCTATTTGTTCTGATATATCCTTAGCCGAGGCAAATACTTGCCTCATCTCTTTGTCTGCAATAGCTCCCCACATAAACCACTTATAGTCACCATTCTTACATTTAAACCTCGCTTTGAATTCCGAAACATTTCCCCCTTCTAAAACCTTTGAAACATCGTATAAAGTATTGTCCAAATCATCAGGATGAACAAAATCTAATATGCTTTTTAAAAATGATTCTTCTTGGCTATATCCTGTTACCTCTGAAAATTTAGGATTTACTATTAATAGTTCAGATTTAAAAGTTGTAACACATAATATATTCGTAGATATTGAAAAGTATTTTTCGAATTTCTTAATTTCTTTCAACGTCCTTTGTCTTTCTACAAAAGAACCCACCTGTGTACCAATAAGGGATAAGGTTTCTAAATCTGATTTAGAAAAAATACAATCCTCACTAAAAGATCGAGCTGCTAAAATGCCTACTGCCTTTCCTTCGGACAAAAGAGGTACACCTATCCAAGAATTGTATTTTTCGCCATATAGGTTTAGCTTATGTTTTCGTATAAAAAGAGGAAAATCATTCTCATTTAAAACTATTCCTTCTTTCGTTTTTATGATATATTCTATTAGCCCATTCCCTCCAATTCTTATCTCAGGGGAACCATTATTAATTTCTCCATTTTCTACTTGAAAAACAACTGTAATCTTATCCTTTTCTCTATCAAAATTAGTAACGTAAATATCAGTAAACGCTTTTATTTTTTGTAGTTCTAAATATATTCCCCAACAAAAATCACGTAAACTAATATCACTATTTAGTTTACTAGCAATTACATTTATGATTTCATTTTTTAATTCCGCCTCTTTTCTTTCTGTAATGTCTAATACAGTTCCAATTGAAACCAGCGGTGCACCATTTTCATCATAGGTTGTCTCACAATTTTCAGTTACGAACCCTATAGAACCATCAGGGAATAATACTCTATGGTCAATTTTATAAGGTTTTCTAGTTTTTAATGATGATAGATATGCTCTATCAACTTTTTCTCTATCATCAGGATGTACTATTGTTAAAAAATTATCATAAGTAGCTTCAAATTTATCTGAAGGGAGTTTAAATATTTCATAAATCTGATCAGACCACGTGAGTTTACCTGAAGCAATATCCAATTCCCAATGACCAATTTTTCCTAATTCTTGTGCTTTTTGAAATTTATTAGCTTGTATTTCGAACTCTTTATTTAAAAGTAAATATTCTTCATTCTGTTTTAATAATTTTTGTGTTTTTTCATCAACAAGTTTCTCCAAGTTGTTTCGATATAATGTCAACTCATAGTTTTTTTGATCTAATTTTATTTTCTGAAAATGGTTTTCAATTGATTTTGCGATACTATTAGCAAAACTGTGCAATGAAGTATAGATTATTTCCGAAAAATCTGAAGTAACCGAAAACGCTATGGTTCCATAGCTTTCTTGAAATGTTCCAATCGAGATGATTTTCAAATTTTCCTCCTCGACTAATAAACATGACTGTTTTTGTGGGTCTTTAAAGAATTGACACCCTTCACACCTTTTGTCAATAAGATCACCTACTGATTTTTGATGACTCCCTATACACACTAATGTGGCGTTTATACTTTTTACACTATTAAATGCCTCAAAAACAAACTGTAGGAAATTTTCGCCATATGGAAAAACCGAAAGACTATTTCCAAATGTAATAATCTGACTTAGTGCCTTAATTTGTTCTTTTAGAATTTTTTCTTCCATTACCACTTCTCCTACATTACGCTAGGTCAAATTCTTAAATGACTTTAATGCTTATTTTCAAAAAACCTTATTTAATATAACCTTTATAAGGTTAAA
The DNA here is from genome assembly GCA_029881895.1 of Cyclobacteriaceae bacterium. Taxonomy (GTDB): domain Bacteria; phylum Bacteroidota; class Bacteroidia; order Cytophagales; family Cyclobacteriaceae; genus JAOUKH01. The sequence goes on from JAOULS010000007.1 coordinate 18,739, forward strand.
CTTTTCCTTCTAAATACTCTTCGGGTGTCATATAATAAGGGTTTTTAATTATTTGACTTTTCACAATCATGTAAGGATGTACCTTTAGGCAATTGAGAATTGTAGCACCATCAAATTTGTTCGCATCGTATTGACAAATTGCCGTAATCGGATGAGTTTCTACCACACGATTAATGAGTGACTCATATTCCATTAATCGCTCTGAACCTGGAATCCCGTCTAATGCCCAGATCATTTCACCGCTCACCCTTGCTGATTTATATTTATTTCTTTTCGAACTATTATATAAACCTCGTAATGTTTCTAACATCTCCTCTGGAACAAATGCTCCTGTAGGGCAATATGTTTCTTTTGTACTTGTCAACGTTATATCCTTTTCTGATATTGAAACTCCTGCGGTTTTGAGCCAATCAATCATTTCCTCCTTTTCCATATCGTAGGCTATATAAGAAACCTGTTCACCTGCTTTCACTCCTGCTTCAATAAATTTAGTGATGACACTCTTCCTTTCTTCTTCATCACTATAGATGAAACACATATGAGTTCCTTCTTTAAATTTTTCTGAAGTAAACCCCAAATTTATTTCACATCGTTCTTTACACATAATTTTTACTATTAAATTCAACTAACTCACCTCATCAAGGACTTAGTAATATTTAATGAATGTAAAAGTTATGAAAAAATATTCTAATGTAGGATTATAATTTGGTTTATTTTTCTTTATAGAAGGCTTGAATTTCGAACAAATAATAAAACTATAAATCCTTCCTCGAAGAATTGTGAAAAGCTTTATTATCTTTGTTTATATGTTCACTCTATTCAAAAGTTATATTATTATATCCAACACAAACCAAATGCCTTGGATTCTCATCCCTGGCTTGTAACTTTTTAAATATCGCTTTAGCAATTTTATCAACCTATTTTCATCACACCTATGGTGTGAAACATAAATCATTATACATATAAAAACATAATCATGAGTAAAATAATTGTACTTGGTGCAGGAATGGTAGGTAGCGCCATGGCCATCGACTTATCCAAAAATCACGAAGTTACTGTGTCAGACATGAGTACAGAGGCGCTCCATAGACTAAAATCAAAGAGTAACAATGCGATAGACACTATTGCAATGGATGTCACGGACAAGTCCGCATTATCTTCCACTATTGCACCTTTCGATTTAGTGGTATGTGCTGTTCCAGGGTTCCTAGGGTTTAACACTTTAAAAACCATTATTGAATCTGATAAAAATGTGATAGACATCTCTTTCTTCCCTGAGAATTCACTTGAGCTTGATACCCTAGCAAAAGAACACAATGTTACCGCTATAGTAGACTGTGGGGTTGCCCCAGGAATGGACAACATCATCTTAGGCTACTATAACGAAAAACTTAAACTAACTGATTTCGAATGCTTAGTGGGAGGGTTACCTAAAGTAAAGAAAATGCCCTTTTGTTATAAAGCTCCTTTTTCGCCTATTGATGTTATTGAAGAATATACACGGCCTGCCCGATATGTGGAAAATGGTCATGAAGTGATAAAGCCAGCTATGTCGGATGTTGAACATGTACAGTTTGAAGAAGTAGGCACTTTAGAATCGTTTAATTCGGACGGTCTACGATCCATAATACATACAATGTCACACATTCCCAACATGAAGGAAAAAACACTTCGGCACCCTGGTCATATTGACAAAATACTTACATTAAGGGATGCTGGTTTTTTTGAAACTGAAAAAATAGCTATTAATGGAACCGAAATTTCTCCTTTAGATTTCACATCAAAAATTCTTTTTAAAGAATGGAAATTAGGTGAAACAGAAGATGAATTTACCATAATGCGCATAAGCGTTGCAGGAACTAACCAAAAAGGTGAAAAGAAAAAAATAATATATACCTTGTATGATGAGTATGACCCTGAAACACAAACTTCATCGATGGCAAGAAGTACAGGTTATACTGCTACTGCAGCAGCCAACCTATTTTTAGAAGGTTTATTCGTAGAAAAGGGAGTTTTTCCCCCCGAACTTGTAGGCAAGCATGAAGCCTGTTTTAATTACTTTCTTCAATACTTACAAGAAAGAAATGTAGTTTACAAAAAAGAAGAAGTGAATTTATAAAAACTAAAAGTTTGAGTTCTTTTAATTTCATCCACCTCAAAAGCTACTAGTGAAATTAGTAGCTTTTGAGGTGGCTTGTTTTTAACTTGTATTATTTACATATTTATTGTTCATAATAATTTAATTAAACATGAAAAAATAAAGGCCTTATTATATAAAATAGGTACTACTACCATATTAGCGTTAGTCAGCTGTATTGGAAATGAATATACAGACGACATGGTAGAATGTACAATGCACATTAACTGATGGAACTACGATTTGTGTTCCAGCGAGCATCGGGTGTTAATTATACAATACTCATTCACTTATTAAAAAAAAATCATGTCATATTTTCAATATTACCACTAGATACCCTATATTAAAATATGGATCATCAGTTAACTGAGCAAGCGGAATTAGCCGTAAAATACGTAAATACAACTAATCGGACTATCTTTTTAACTGGAAAAGCAGGTAGTGGAAAAACAACGCTACTACACTATATTCTCAGAAACACACATAAGAACAGAGCCGTTGCAGCCCCTACTGGAATTGCCGCAATCAATGCAAAAGGGGTTACGCTACATTCTCTTTTACACCTTCCCTTCGGTACTTTTGTGCCCGAAAACATTTCTTTTGACCCTTCTAATTACAGTTATCAGGTAAATACGCCTAAAAGCTTTTTGGAGCAATTTAAAATGAATACTCACAAAAGAGATTTAATCCGAAGTCTTGAATTGTTAATTATTGATGAGGTAAGCATGTTACGAGCCGACATGCTAGACTGCATCGATTTAGTTCTTAGAACAATTCGCAGAAACAGCAACCCCTTTGGTGGGCTTCAACTACTTTTTATAGGTGACTTAAATCAATTACCTCCCATAATAAAAAAAATGGAATGGAGTTTACTACAACAGTTTTACAACAGTGGTTATTTTTTCGAATCACTCGTATTACAAAAATCTTCGGTTGTATATATTGAAATGGATAAAATATTTCGTCAATCAGATCCTAAATTCATTAATATATTAAACCGACTTAGAGAAAATGAACTCTCAACAACAGATATAGCATTACTAAACAGCTATTACATCAAAGATTTTTCTCAAAAGGAAAATGAGGAATATATTCATATTACTACACATAATAATAAAGCAGACTTACAAAACAACCAATCGCTAAGCAGACTAAGTACCTCATCAAAAAGCTATAAAGCTAAAATTATTGGCGACTTCCCTGAAAACATGTTTCCTATACCTCAAACCTATACTTTTAAAATAGGTGCACAGGTCATGTTCATTAAAAATGACACTTCTGGAGAAGGGCGATATTTTAATGGTAGAATTGGTCAAGTTGAAAAAATAGAAGAAAACAAAATCACTGTAAAAGTAAAAGATCCAGATGACCTCATAGAGGTAGAAAGACATGTATGGGAAAACAAGCGATATTTACTGAGTAAACAAACAAACGAAATTGAAGAAAGTACACTTGGTACATTTCAGCAATTTCCACTAAAATTAGCATGGGCTATAACAGTACACAAAAGCCAAGGACTTACCTTTAAAAAAGCAATCTTAGATTTATCTAATAGTTTTGCTCCTGGGCAAATGTATGTAGCACTCTCTCGCCTTACAGGGCTAGAAGGGCTAGTTCTTTCATCTCCTATACCAACTATATCACTAAAAAATGATGCCGTCCTAAAAACATTTGAAGAAAGTAAAATCTCATCAGACGAGCTAACTTCTCAATTAGAAATTGATCGAAAAATTTATGCGTTTGATCTTACTAGGCAAACATTTTCTTTCCAACAAATACTGTATGCGCTTCAAAGACATCTGCAAACATTCAATAAAGAGGAAAGTCGTTCTATAAAACAACAGTATTTTACTTGGACAAAAGAACTTCAATCAGAAATAATAAAGCTGGATGATATTGCTACAAAATTCAACAATTCGCTATCATCCTATACACATTTACCAGATTACCTTCGCCTTTTAAGTGATCGCGTTACAAAAGCAATGGATTATTTCACCCCATTATTAGAAGGGCATTTCACAACTTTAGCGGCTCACATAAAAAAAGTCTCCACTCAAAAAAAAGTAAAAGGATATATAAAAGAGCTAAAAGAAATACATCAGCTTATAAAAGGAAGAATTTTCAACATTGAAAAGACAGCATTATTAATAAAATCAGCAACAAATAATAAAATACTCACGAAAAAAGATATTCAAAAAAGCGAAAACCATAAAAAATACTCAAAAACAGAACCTACTACTGAAAAGAAAAAAACCGCAGAAATATCTTTTGAGTTATATCAATCAGGTAAAGATTGTACGGAAATTGCAAAAGAAAGAGGGTTTGTACGTTCAACAATATTAGGACATCTACATTCCTATATTGAAACTGGAGAAATCAATGCTATTGACCTTATCACATCAACTAAACTAGAGACAATTTGTGATGTGATAAAAAAAACAGACGCTAAATCATCAAGTGATATAAAAGCTGTTCTTAAAAATGATTACAGCTACGAAGAAATTAAAATCGCTATGGCACACTATCGATTTTTGGTAAAAAAAACTACACTATAAATATTTTGAAATGACTATAATACTACCTTCTTTTTTTAAGCTCATCCTATTTTTTAGATTTTCAATCATCAACTCATAGCGGTGTTTCAAAATATAATGTTAAATTTATAAAGATAAACCTAATATGAAATTGAAGTAGAAATTAATACTTTAGTCTTTTGAATATTTTTTTATTACTCAAACAGATTAATTGTTGTCAATCTATTCTTTTGAAAATTTAACTCAATGGCAAAATTAAAGAACATCATTAAGCAGCTTTCAGAAAAAGATTACCATGCTATCTACAATTCTTTAATAGAGAGTAGTGCAGACAAGTCGGCTTACTTGTTAAATGCAATGCGAGAACGTCATCTTTCTGACAACAAAGTAATGGAAGAGCTTGAGGTTAATACCAATGCGTACTATACACTTCGATCTAGACTTAATCAAAAGATTGAAGAATATTTGTTACAGCAAATGGAAAGCCCCAGAACTGATATTCTTAAAAAAGTAGCGAACATAAATGAAATTATTTTTACAAAAAAACGAGCAATAGCAATTGCTACACTTAAAAAATTAGAAAAAGAATTATTAGACTACGATTTGTCAAATGAACTAACTGTCGTATACAAATCGCTCAAAAAACTACACATCAATACCCAAAGTCATTTTGAATATTCTCAGCATTATAATAAGCATGTAGCATATATGTTAGCCGTTGATAAGGCAGAGGATTTACTATCCGAATATTTCAAAAAACTTGGAGATTACAGCCTTTCAGGTGACGATACTGAAAAAATGGGATTAACTCTTTTAGTTAGAGAAATGAGTAATGTTCGTGCGTTATACGAATCGCATCGCCTATACGTTTATCAAAGTTGCATGTCCATTTTTCATCGACTATTTGTTGAAAAGGATGATTCTATTGAAGGAGACCTAGAACCAATTGAAGATATTTTGGATAATACACAAAAAATATTCGACTCATACCAGATGGACTCTATCTATTATCACCTCAATTTGGTTTTTGAATATTTAAAACTGGAATACTATAGTCATTATAGATTGTATCGAAAAGCAGAAAAATATTATGAAGAAGTAAATGATGCTGTAGATAATTTACTGACCAATTATTCTTTATATACTTTTCCGTCTCAATTTTTAATAACAAAAATAGAACGAAATATACGGATAGGCACAGAACATGAAATGTACCTTGAAAACGAAACAGCATTCCAAGATTATGAATATAATTTTGATGATTTACCAGGGTATATAAACTATATGATGTACCGTTCTATTTGCTGTTACTATGCTAATAAATACGATGAAGCATCTAGATGGATAAACAACCTGCTCAATGAAGTAAGTTTAAAAAAATACCCTCTTGCCCAATTAGAAATAAAAATAGTGCTTGCGCTACAATATTGTCTTATTAAAGATTACGATTTATTTAATCAACACATCAATAGTATCCAAAGACAAATACGACTTTTAGGAAAAGAGAAATGCGAACACTTATTACTATTCACTAAAATGTTGAAAATTTCAATTAGTGATGTAAAAAGGAATAAAGAAGACAAAATATCTGACATTGCAAAGGACATAGCTAAAATAGAAACACTTCATTTATCACATACCAAGCTCATTAAAATAGATGATGAATTAATAAAAAAGCTAAGTAAATAATTACACTTATTGCTCATCCACTACATTAATAGCTAATCCTGCGGCTATTACTGCAATTACGGGTGTAAACATTACTCCAACAAAAGGTATCAATAACGTAATGTTAAACATAACACCATTCCCAAAAGCTATCCCTCTATGATGTTTTATCAAGCGTCTACTTTCCTTTGCATTGATTCCTTTATACTCATTCCTATAATCGATCATGGCAAATCCATAGAAATAACTTTCTACTGCAAAGATTAAAAAAGGTGCTAAAATTGCAATTATTGGAACGGCTATAGAAAATCCTAAAATAGCCAATGTAATGAGAAACTCTAATATCAAATTTCTTATTGCAATTGCCATTCCTCGATAGATATCTCTAGTAAATTGAATAATACTAAATGGTCTTGATTTATTTGTGCTAATTTCTTGTACTTTGTCAGACACAAAAGCTAACATTGGCGCAAAAAAAATGAGAATAATGTACCTAAACAATTTAATATAAAGAAGGATAACAATTAAACGGATAACAAATGAAATCAAAATTTGTAGCCACAACAACCAACTGTATTCAGTTTCAAAACCCCATTTATCAATGAAATAATTAATCAAATCACCTGAATACATCCAAGAAAGGTATAACACAAACACAAAAGCTAATAAGTTTAATAAGGCAGGGATTACTAAAAACCACCAAAGTTTATGTTCGCGCACAAATGCAAACGCTTTGAAATAATATCGAATACTTAAATTAAATTCGTAAAAAAAATTCATTCTTTTATTTAAAAACTTGTACCCATCCCTTACACTGCTGTTTCCCATCTATTGACACATTATAAAAATACACACCTGCTGGTTCCCCTTCTGCATTCCAGTTATTTTCATAATTATCAGATTCAAAAACTACTTTCCCCCACCTATTTAATAATATTAATTGTATCGAAAAAGGAGATTCAATGAAAAAATAATCATTAACTCCTATTGAAGTAACAGGAGATATTACATTATAAACCTTTACAGGAGCCATATTAATTATATAACTCGTCTCGTCCGAACAAATATCATTAATTGCTCTTAAATTCACATTATAAACACCAGAGTCATATTGATGTTGCGGGAGTTCCTCTGTTGAGGTGGTTCCATCACCAAAATCCCACAAATAAGTACTTGCATTTTTACTCTCATTTAAAATGTTAATTTCAGGTATTTCAAAACAGTTATAATTTTGTTCAATAATGAAATTCGCTTTCACTTCAGGAATTACATTTACTAGAACAGAATCTAAATGACCACATCCTTTTAATTCATCTTCTATATAAACATAGTATGTGGTCGTATCTACAGGATGAACAATAGGAAACTGTTCGTAGGAAGAAAATGTGACACCTTTATTATACCAATAATATTTAGATCCACCATAAGCTTCTAATTTAAACTCATCTCCGCTACATAATGTTGTACCATCATTCACCAAAAAATTACCTTCAAAAACTACCACTGATACTGAGGCTTCATCTATTCCAATACAAGTGTTTTGATCGATGGCTTTTAATCTAATTACATAAGTACCTGGGCTGGTGTATTCATGAACAACATGTGTTGTATCTGTTCTACTTTCAGTAACTCCATCTCCAAAATCCCATTCAAAAATCTCACCTCCTATGCTTACGTTTTCGAATACGATAGGGTCAGGAATACAAATAGTCTTTAACCCTGGGTTGTCAAACGCAATAGAGTTAGTTCTAAATCTTGCTCTCAAAGAGGCTAAATCAAATTTAAAAGCAGCGTTATTACAATTGCCACTATTATTAGTACTCGACCATGCCCCTTCTGTTGTGGGAAAATCAGAAGTAGCTCCATTAGTTACATTATTTGCCGCACACCCAGCACATACAGAATGGTACACAATACCTTGTTTATCAAATCTACTTGTCCCCCCATCTACATGCGTTTTGGACAGATTCCCTCCAAGGTAAGTACCATATAAAAACTCTGAAGCATCACTTGTAAGTACCATCAAATAAAAATCTGACCCACTAGTAGTTGGTTGCCAGGCGTCATCAGAAACAGGCATATTCAAAGTATTTCCACCTCCAAAATTAGAATTAGTAACCCCTCCCCATCCAGCCATATACAGATTATCACAATCATTCACCATAAAAGCTGTTGGTGACAAATTAACATCGGGATTTGAGTTAGAGCCAAATGCTGTGGAAAAACGTATTGTCGACAAATCATACGACAACTTCTGAACAAACATTCGACCATACGTATTACTATAAACTCCAGCTGTTTTAGGGAAGTCTCCAGAAGTTTGTCCATATAAATATACTTCTTCACTATCATCTAAATCAATGAAATATACTTGATCATAAGATGATGTACCTGTATAAGTAGCATTAATTATAGAATCTCCATACAAATCTATATGTGCTACCCAACCATCAACCCCTCCATTATAGGTAGTATCATAACTATTTGTAGTTGTAGGAAAATTATAACTTGTTGTTCCTCCAGCAACAAACACATTATTATCCATGTCTAATTGAATGGACAAAGCGGCATCTTCACCATTTCCTCCTAAAAAACTACTCCAAATAATAGATGATAAATTATTATCCATTTTAAGCAACACAGCATCATTAGCAATTACTGTAGAAAGAGCAGTTTGGAAACCATTTACGATTGGGAAATTTGTAGATTGTGAGGTAGAGGAAACATAAATATTATTATTATCATCAGTCGTGACATCACCTCTTAATTGATCTCCATAATTTTCTGTTAATTCTCTATTTGTTAAATTTATTCCATCATTTTGTTCACCTCCTACAAAAGTAGAGGCTAAAAGCTGTGCACCATCATTACTTAGTTTTGAAATAAAGATATCAGACCCATTTGCATATTGGACTGTTAGTGTAGTAGGAACTCCACCATTGAAAGTTCTATCATAAGCATTGGTCGTTGTTGGGAAATTTGTAGAACTAGTTGTACCAAAAATCACTAACTCTCCAGCAGTATTCATAACAATACTATGAGGGGTTTCAGCAGCACTCCCTCCTAAATATGTAGCAAATAACATTTGAGAGCCCGTTGAATCAAATTTAATAATTGTAGCGTCATACTCTCCACCCCACACGGTTTGATAAGCACCTCCAGTAGCGGGGAAAGTCCCCCCAGTATTACCAAGATTAGTGACCCCTGCAGAAAACAATGTTCCATTTTCTCCCGGAGTAGCTGAATTCCCCCAATTATCAGCCGTAGAACCTGAATAGGTTGAGAAAATCAATAATGGGTCAATAATTAATGAATAATTTTGATTATAACCTTCTGGGGTATCAAAAGATAAAACATTACAATCAAGCTCATATTTAACAGGCACTTCTACTCTCTTTCCATCAACTATTTGGTAGGCGTAAGGCTTATCTTCTACCACTAGCCCCAAACTCGTTTCAATATAAAGTTGATTGTTAAATAAATAAATATCATCTACTCCATCATACGCAAGCTGTACATCTTTAACGTTCCCTCCAGGGTTTACTTCAAAATCATATTTTGGAGACATCCCTTTTGAGTATACAGATAAATTAATGTTCTTGTAAATTTCATTATAATTTACAATTTCATAACCATATGCATATGATACCCATTTGGATGAATCATTACCAATAAAATAATTATAGTATTGTGACGTTTTTCCTTGGCTAGTGATGTGAGGTTTCTTTGCACCAACAAAAGACACATTGTACGAATGATTATCAATTTTAGTTTCTTCATTACATTCATATTCTCCATACTCATAAAATCCAACTACATGAGATTGAGTATGGAGTTCCTCTAAACGAGCAACATCCTGAATAATAAAGTGAAAACCTTTATCAGATATATTCATCACTCCATTTCCAATTTGAGTAGAATACTTTATATTATCTGACCATTGGTTTTTATTTTCAATAAACACCAAACCTGGTGTATTTTTCTCTGAAACTTGATAACCAAAACTTTTACTACTAATCAATACAAATAATACAATGCTTACTATTTTTTGTAAAGGCATAATTTAAATCTAACCAATTCTATAGTAATGACACATAATAAAATAAAAAAGGTGCAAGTAGCACCTTTTATTTTACCCTAAAGCTTTTTTTAAGTCATCAATTAAATCTTCCACATCTTCTATACCAACGCTAAGTCTAATCAATGAATCTAATAACCCATTTTTTATTCTTTCTTCTCTTGGAATACTTGCATGCGTCATAGAAGCTGGATGGTTACATAGTGACTCCACTCCACCTAAAGATTCAGCACAAGTGAATAAGTGAAACTTGCTCATAATATCAAAAGCCTCTTCTTGGTTATCCCCTTTCAAGGTAAATGAAATCATTCCTCCATAACTTTTCATCTGACGCTTAGCAATAGCATGATTTGGATGATCTTCAAAACCAGGCCAATAGATGCGGTCTACTTTTGGATGACCTACTAAAAATTCAGCTACTTTTCGACCGTTATCACAATGACGATCCATACGTACGTGAAGCGTTTTTATTCCCCTAAGTACCAAAAAGCAATCTTGAGGGCCAGGAGTAGCACCACAACTATTCTGGATAAAGGCTAATTGATCTGCTAGTTCAGCATTATTCACTACAAGTGCACCCATTACAACATCAGAATGACCTCCTAAATATTTAGTAACAGAATGCATTACAATATCTGCACCTAATGCTATAGGTTGCTGAAGATATGGCGTTGCAAATGTGTTATCAACACCAAAAATAATATTATTAGCTTTTGCTATTTTAGAAACGCCTTCAATATCAATAATGTTCATCATTGGGTTAGTTGGTGTTTCTGCCCAAATAAGTTTCGTGTTTTTATTGATATATTTTTCAATATTCGAAACATCGTGCATATCTACAAAATGAAATTTTAATCCATATTTTTCAAAAATTTTGGTAAAAATTCGAAATGTCCCCCCATATAAATCATTCCCAGAGATGATCTCATCTCCTGGGTTAAATAACTTAATAACAGCATCTATGGCAGCCAACCCTGATGAAAAGCATAACCCATGATCCCCTCCTTCTAAAGCTGCTATACTATTTTGTAATGCGTCTCGTGTAGGATTGTGTGTTCTAGAATATTCATAACCTTTATGATCACCTGGTCGGCTTTGTACGTATGTTGACGTTTGAAAAATTGGAGTCATTATAGCTCCAGTTGATGGATCAGGTTCTACACCCGCATGAATTACTTTTGTTTCAAATTTCATATCGTTTATTTATTTCGTTTTTTTACTTTTCTTGTTCCGACAAGAATAATGTCATTTCAGCTTTTAGTTTCTCTATATCAGATTTATAGGTAGGTGAGTTTCCTTTTTTTTCTGGAAATGTTTCCATATGCAATGTTTGAGTAGGAAAGGCAAAATTAACACCTAATTTCTGAGCAAGCTTAATAATTAATAACAACACTTCATGTCTTCCCTTTAATTCTTCTGACCATGTATCCACTTCAAAAAATATGTAAAACATAATATTTAAAGATGAGTCTGCCATTCCATTTAAATAAATTTCGTAAACATCTTTTCTAGTTAAAGAATGATGATCAACTATTTTACGTAATCCTTCAACAAACAATTCTATTAATTCAGGTGGGGTGTCGTACGTAATAGAAATTTGAGTATAAAATCTACGATATGCCCTTAAACCATGGTTATCTACAGTTCTATCAGTTAGCACTCCATTTGGTACATATGTTACCGAATTACGGAAAGTTCTTATTCTTGTTGACCTAAAACCTACTTCTTCCACCGTTCCATCTATATCTCCTGAAGTAATCCAATCACCCACTTGAAATGGTTTATCTACAAATATCATTATCGATCCAAAGAAATTTTTAATAGTATCTTGAGCAGCTAATGCAAATGCTAAACCACCAATTGAAAGTCCTGCTATTAGACCAGTAATATCATAATCAAGGTTGTTGAAAATGAACAGCACCCCTATAATTACAACAAACGTTTTTAAAATTTTCCTTATTAAAGGTACTAATTGGTCATCAAGATTACTTTTAGTTTTCTCGGCAAGTTTTGAAAAATAAATACTCAAAATATCAACTAACCTGTAAAAGAAAACAATGGCAAAAACAGGCCACACGGCTTTAAGCATCATGGTTACATACTTACTCATACCGATAGGTAGCTGTAAAACAGGAACAAATACAATTAATATAACAAAAATGAATAAATAGCTAATAGGCTTTGCAACAGGAATTAACACATCTTCAGCTAAGCGTACATAACCTAATCGTTGGAATATTTTTAAGAATATTTTTT
>JAOULS010000133.1 GCA_029881895.1 Cyclobacteriaceae bacterium
TAATTCCTAGGTCTAATTCCTGGGCAAGTTTAGCAGCATGTACGTAGTTTTGTGCCGCATCATGAAGGTTATTGATATACGCATTGGCATACCCTTCTGTATATAATTCTATTCGATCAGCGCCTATAGAAGCCGCCCCTTTTATCATTTCTAAATTGGGCTCTACAAAAACCGACACCCTACAACCAGAGGTTTTTAACTCAGTTATTATTTCTGTTAAAAATAGTTGGTGTTTAATCGTATCCCAACCTGCATTGGAGGTAAGTACCTCTGGAGGGTCTGGAACTAATGTAGCTTGGGCAGGCTTTGTTTTTTTTATAATATCTAAAAAACGAGCATCAGGATACCCTTCAATATTGAATTCTGTTTTCACATGAGCGGCTAGTTCAAAAACATCATCATGCGTAATGTGTCGCTCGTCTGGTCGTGGATGAACGGTTATTCCATCGGCACCAAAACGCTCACAATCGAGTGCAAATTGTAATACATTTGGATTATTTCCTCCACGGGCATTTCTTAATGTGGCAATTTTATTTACGTTTACACTTAACTTTGTCATCGGGTTGGATATTCTTAACTTTACACAAAGTTATAATATTATTAAGGATAAATGAATACCATGAGTTTAAAACAGAAAATAGAGGACGACATAAAGGCAGCAATGCTAGCAAAAAAAAAGGAGGAATTAATGCCCCTTAGAGCTATAAAGTCGGCAATATTATTAGCCGGAACAGAAAAGGGTGCTGAAGGAGAACTTACGGAAGAAGCCGAACTGAAGTTGCTTACAAAAGCGGCAAAACAACGAAAAGATTCTGCAGATGTATTTACTCAAAACGGAAGAAATGATTTAGCCGAAAAAGAGTTGTTTGAATTCGAAATTATTGCCAGGTATTTACCTAAACAAATGAGTGATGAAGAAGTTAATGCGGCCATAGCAGGCATTATTTCCGAAGTAGGTGCCTCCAGCATGCAAGACATGGGCAAAGTAATGGGCAAAGCCTCAAAACTATTAGCAGGGAAAGCAGATGGTAAAAAAATTGCCGATACCGTTAAATCTTTACTTGCTTAAAATTGAGTACACTAGACATCATCATCCTTATCCCCCTTCTCTTTGGTGCCTATCATGGGTATAAAAAGGGATTCCTAATGGAAATTGTTTCCTTACTAGCGTTTGTACTTGCCATTATTGGAGGGTTTAAGTTACTCCATACGGGAATGGAATTGCTTGAGGAGCATTTCGAAATTAGTGGTAACCTGTTACCATACCTCTCCTTTTTGGCGATTTTTATTCTTATTGTAGTAGGAATGAATTTACTTGGCAAAATACTAAAAACAGTACTAGACATGACACTTTTAGGTAGTGTTGACAGCTTAGCGGGATTAATATTAGGAACATTAAAATGGGCATTTGGGGTCAGCATTGTATTATGGCTCACTTCGTACGTAGGTGTTTTATTTCCTGATACATATATCGAAAATTCCCAACTTTATGGGTATATTGAACCAATTGCACCAGTTACTGTAGAGTTTATCTCCACAATATTTCCATTCGCAAATGATTTGTTTGAAATGATAGAAGGTTTAATTCGTCCTACTCCTTAATTATATTAAAAAACACAACGCAATCATTGGTTTATTTGCCCTGCATACTATTCATTAATAGTTGCTAATTAATGAATTTTAATTAATTTGCATCAAACAGAGACTTGTTAAGAACTTAGTTTATTATTTTAATGTTCTTATAACTAAAAATAAATACAGATGATTGCCGAGGAATTAATCAATCATATGATTCCGCCTTTGAAGCTCAATGATGACGCACATAAGGCCATGCTATGGATGGAAGAGCTACGCTCAAACCAACTTCCTGTAGTGGATAGTGAAAAATTTCTTGGGTTAATTACCGAAGAAATGATTCTGGAAGAGAATGATGTAGATAAACGGATCGGTGATTTTGAATTACTGGGAACAGATTGCATCGTGTCGAAGGACACTCATTTTTATGACATCATCAAATTAGCGTCAGATTATAAGGTTCAGATGGTAGGAGTGGCGAATGAAGAAAACAAATATATTGGCGTGATTACTATTCAGGATACCGTTACATCCTTTGCCCAAACTGCGGCAATACAAATGGCAGGAGGAATTTTAGTTTTTTCGATGAATGAAAGAGATTATTCTTTATCCGAACTTAGTAGACTGATTGAAGAGGAAAATGCAAAAATCCTTAGTAGTACAGTAAAAGAAGACGAATTAAACCCCCTAAAAATTAAGCTTACAATTAAAATCAATAAAACTGATCTTTCTAATATTGTAGCAACCCTTGAACGTTTCGGATATAAAATCATCGCGCGATTTCAAGAAACCAAGGTGAATGAGGGGGAAAAAGAAAAACTTGATCAGTTATTACGATTTCTAGACATATAGCCTACATTATTATTTTTTAATTCATGAAAATAGCCATTCACGGGAAAGAGTTTTCAGGCGACAATGAACAAGTTGTAAGAAAGGTACTAGAAAAATTAAAACAAAAAGAAGCAACACTCCTTATTTCTGATAAATTTCAAGGCATTCTGACTAGTAAAGAAATTATACTTGAAAACGCTCAAGTATTTTCGCACGAAAAGCCCTACACCCAAGCCGATGTAATGATTACGCTTGGAGGAGATGGTACATTGCTAGATGCGGTTACTTATATTGGAGAAAAACAAACCCCAATTCTTGGTGTAAATACAGGAAGGCTTGGATTTTTAGCAACAACTTCAAAAGATGCAATTGGTACAGCATTTGACCAACTGTTTGAAGGAAATTATTCCTTCGATGACCGAACCATGATTTGCCTAAAAACAAACAAGCCATTATTTAATAACAAAACCTTTGCACTAAATGATTTTACTATATTAAAGAAAGATTCGTCCTCGATGATTGTAGTAAGAACCTATATTAATGGTGAGTTTCTTAATGCATATTGGGCTGATGGGTTGATTGTTTCTACCCCAACAGGATCTACTGGCTATTCACTTAGTTGTGGAGGACCACTTGTCTTACCTCAATCAAAAAACTTCGTTCTTACCCCAGTAAGCCCTCATAACCTTACGGCTCGCCCTATAGTAGTTGACGATGATTCCGAAATTTCTTTTACAATTGAAGGACGAAACGATAGTTTTTTAATTTCACTTGACTCTAGAGTAGAAAGCATCGACAGTTCAGTAAAGCTATCCATTGTAAAAGAACAATTTTCGGCAAGACTAATAAAACTACCTTTTGATAATTATTTTGATACCCTGAGACAAAAGCTAAATTGGGGGGTAGATGTGCGAAATTAATGCTATATTAGAAATTGTGTTTTATTAATTTAAAAATAATAGTTACTTTTGTTAGAATAGAAAAAATGTCCGTGGATGTATAAGTTATTAAAAATCATATTTTTATTTTTCGTGTTCGTGTTTTTTGCCGATCAAAGCTCAGCTCAGCTTAGCAGAAAATCGATTAAAAAGAACAATAAAAAAATGCGAAACTTTAAAGGATCAAGAAACACCTTTGATCAATCAAGGAGGTATAGTTCTTTTGGTATAAACGCTAGTAGTTTAAATTATTTTGGTGATTTGGCACCGAAACCAGGTGTTTTAAGTACTGACATCTCTTTTACTCGGCCAGCATTCGGGGCAACCTATTCATACCGTTTTGGACCAAGATATACCGTTCAAGCCGACTTTTTTTGGGGAACTTTGAGAGGCAGTGATTATGAATCAGCAGATCCTGGTGATCCTGACCAAAAACCACGATACATCAGAAATTTACAATTTAGAAATAGAATTAAGGAATTATCGATCACCGCAGTAGTAGATTTATATAAAAATGAATCTTCATATATCACTAGGGTCGAATTGACTCCGTATGCATTTCTTGGCATTTCTGTTTTCCACCACAACCCAAAAGGATTTGTGGGTAACGACAGCGGACTTCCTGAAGCGGGAACATGGGTAGCACTCCAGCCTTTAGGGACTGAGGGTCAAAACAGCACGTTGGCAGAAACGGATGTTAACTATGGCATAAAACCTTATAGTAAAATTCAAATTGGTATACCATTTGGCATCGGTGCTCGTTATAAGCTTAACCAAGCAATGGATTTGTCATTTGAAATAGGAACGAGGTTCTTGTTTACAGATTATATTGATGATGTAAGTGCAAACTATGTTGACTTAGATAAATTACCAAGTGATTTATCTAGATATATGTCAGATAGATCTACACAAACCGAGGCAATTACTGGTGCAACACGTGACGACATCCCAACGGAAAGAATTTCTTATAATGGGTATAGCGTTATTGCAGGGTATGGACAAGAGAATGAGCATAATATGCGTGGTGGAGTTAATGACAATGATATTTATTGGGTAACGACATTAAGGTTGACGTACATTATTGGAGGTAAGTTAGCCAAGGCTAAGTTTAGATAAGAAATTTTAGTATGCTACATTTTATGCTAGGAAAACTAAAAATTGGTTTTCCTATTTTTTTGGCTGTACAATTTTTTTCGTTTTCAGGATTTTCCCAATCTACAGAAATCGGATTTGGTATAGGAACGCTTTCCTATACCGGTGATTTGGCAAGAACTATTAATCTTTCCCAAATGCAACCTGCAATTCAAGGGTATCATCGTACAAACATAAATACTACGCTAAGTTTTAAAGCGGCAGTTACTGTAGGAAAATTAAAAGGAAAAGATAATTCGTCTTTCGATGTGTTTTCGTCTAACCGAAACACTTCTTTTAATATTTTTGTATTCGAAGCATCAGGAATGTTTGAGTATCATTTTTTACACTGGAGAAGTTCAAAATCAAATTTAAGATGGTCCCCCTATTTTGTTGCTGGTGCAGGACTATTGAATGTTTCGGGGCACCAATCTAGCTTCGAAGAATATAGCAAAATACAGCCCGTTATCCCTTTTGGTTTTGGTTTTAAGTATATTATTAACCCAAGGTGGTACGTGGGACTGGAAGGTGTAGCTCGAAAAACTTTTTTTGATTATTTAGACAATGTTTCCCAAAGCGCTACCTCTACAAAAAATTATCAAAATGGTGATTTCTCAAATAATGACATGTATTACTTTGTAGGATTTTCACTGAACTATTCATTTTACGAAATACCTTGTCCTTTTAGTTATAAATAGCCAAACTAATTAGGTTTAAAGTAGATAATTAAACATTTTTGCAGATTTCCAATTAATTTTGCGCCTTGTGGACAAATTAAAAGAACATATAAAGTTGGATAATATACCTGAGCATGTTGCCGTTATTATGGACGGGAATGGGAGATGGGCAAAAAAAAAGGGGGCAATGCGTATTTTTGGACATAAAAATGCGATAAAAGCAGTGAGAGAAGCGACCGAAGGTTGTGCAGAACTTGGAGTAAAATACCTCACTTTATATGCGTTCTCAACAGAAAATTGGGCGAGACCAAAAGCGGAAGTAGATGGATTAATGGAGTTACTAGTGAATACAATAAAAAGGGAAATGCCAACATTGAACAAAAATAATGTTCAACTAAATGCGATAGGTAAAATTGACAATTTACCCTCAAATTGTAAAGTAAACCTCGAGGAGGCGATAAAAGAAACGGCTAAAAATACAGGGCTTATTCTTACATTAGCATTAAGTTATAGTGGAAGGCAGGAAATTGTAGAGGCAGCTAAAAAGATAGCAATAGATGTAAAGAAAGGGGTTGTTGATATTAATAAAGTGAATGAGGATATTTTTAGTAACTATTTGGATACTGATAATATGCCTGACCCTGAGCTGATGATTAGAACAAGTGGCGAAATGAGAATAAGCAATTTTTTATTATGGCAACTTGCCTATTCAGAGTTATATATGACGGAAACTTTATGGCCAGATTTTCGTAAAAAACACCTTTATGAGGCGATTATATCCTATCAAAATAGGGAAAGAAGATTTGGAAAAGTAAGCGAACAAGTGAAAGCGTGAAGTACATGAAAAAAACAATTCTACTAATAGTTATTATTATTTCTCTTGCCGATGTTGCAATTGGTCAATTTAGAAATAGAAGAAACAAAACACCTAAAAATGGTGAACAGGTAGATTATTCACAACAACGTGAATATGAAATATCAGGGATAAAAATCATTGGAATAAAAGTGTTGGACGAAAATGCGCTAATATCATTGTCTGGACTTAAAATAGGGGATAGAATAAAAGTACCTGGCGATGAAATTAGTGGTGCGATTAAAAAGCTTTGGAAACACGGCTTAGTTGGAGATGTTTCTATCTATACAAAGAATACTGAACTGGGCAAAGTAGATGTAATCATTGAGTTGGCAGAAAGGCCTCGTCTTACAGGTTTTACATTCGAAGGCGTTAGTAAATCTAGGGAATCAGAAATTCGAGAAGACTTAAACCTAATTCGTGGAAGGGTACTTTCAGATGCCATTATTAGAAATGCTGAAATTACAGCAAAAAAATATTATATCGAAAAAGGGTTTTTAAATACCGAAGTAAAGATCGTTCGTGAGATGGACTCGTTGTCAAGTGATGGTGTAACCCTAAAAATAATTGTGGATAAAAAAGGGAAAGTGAAAATTGAAGACATCAACTTTATCGGTAATGATGAAATTGGTGAGATTACACTAAAACAAAAAATGAAATCTACCAATGAAAGGGTAAGGTTTACATTGCCAGATGCCCTCGCTGATGCGCTGTTTACGTTTCGATTTCACAAGGCGAAAGCATTTTTCCAAAATAAACATGAAGCTACTTGGAGAGATGTAGCAGAGTTTTTATCAAAACACGCAAAACTTAATTTCTTTAATTCATCTAAATTTTTAAAATCTGATTTTGAAGAAGATAAAAAAGCGCTAATCACACATTATAATACAAAGGGATTTAGAGATGCCGAAATTGTGATCGATACGGTATATAATTCAGCAAATAACAGAATCAATATCGACCTTCATGTTGATGAAGGTGCAAAGTACTATTTTAGAGGTATTAAGTGGACAGGAAACTACATTCATAACGATGATATCTTAAACAGAATATTAGATATAGATAAAGGAGATGTATATGACATGGAACTTATTAATCGTAAGCTTTCATTCAACCCCAAAGGAGCTGATATTAGTGGGCTTTATATGGACAATGGGTATTTGTTTTTTAATGTGACACCTGTTGAAGTAGGGATAGTGGGAGACTCTATCGATGTTGAAATGAGAATTTTTGAAGGTGAGCAGGCAACTATAAATAAAATAATAATTACAGGTAATGATCGTACCAACGACCATGTAATACTTAGAGAACTTACTACTCTGCCTGGTCAGAAGTTTAGTCGTGCAGAAATTATTCGGTCTCAACAACGCTTATCTCAATTAGGGTATTTTGATCCAGAACAGGTATCGCCCAACCCTATACCAAACATGAACGATGGTACTGTTGATATAGAATGGTCGGTTGTGGAACGGCCTAGCGATCAAATTCAACTTTCTGGAGGCTGGGGAGGGCAGCTTGGGTTTATTGGTACGCTTGGGCTCACGTTTAATAATTTCTCTCTTCGAAATATCCCAGATTTAGATAAATGGAGGCCGCTACCTATCGGAGATGGGCAACGATTATCAATTAATGCGCAAGCTAATGGGAGACAATACCAGAGTTATAATTTCTCGTTTACAGAGCCATGGTTGGGAGGTAGAAAGCCCAACTCTTTAACAATAAGCTTTAATCACTCAGTACAACGAAGAGCATTTACTGAAGATACAAACCTCAATGGCAAAACTGATGATAATGAATATAGACGATTTACCGATTTTAATTCTACGCTAAAACTAACTGGAGCAACAATAGGGCTTGGAAGAAGATTACAATGGCCTGATAATTATTTTACTTTACTAAACTCGTTGTCCTATTTCGTGTACCGTCTAGATAATTATAATGG
>JAOULS010000134.1 GCA_029881895.1 Cyclobacteriaceae bacterium
ATTGGATGTACTGGAAAATGAAATTGAAAATGTAAGAAGATACCCGTACTTGTGTAACGAGCAAATGGCATCTAAATTACATACGCTTTTAGCTCAGAAGAAAATAAAGGTTTATAAGTCTGAAAAATTTAATCATGACTTTGTTATAAAATCTTTCATTCGCAAGCTAGAGAGAAGTCAAAAAGAGAATGGGATGTGGGGATGGTGGTCCAATTCGTCTAGTGAATTCTGGATAACGAATCATGTGTTACAAGCTCTTTTTGAAGCAAAAAACCAAGGGTATCATGTTAAAATTAATACAAATGTACTTGTTGAAGATATTAAATGGAATATTGAGAATATGGATACTAAAAATAAAGTATCAGCATTGTCTGTTCTTCATCAACTTGGTGTTAATGTTGAATTTAAGGGGCATATTAGTCGACTCGAAAAAGAGGTGAAATCAGTTAATGAGTATTTGATATTATTAAATTTAAAAACGGCCTTAGGGTATGATGTAAAGTTAGACTCACTAATTGGTTTAAAAAAGGAGACAATGCTAGGGAATGTCTATTGGGATAGCGAAAAATGGACTATTAATGATAATTCTTTTGAAAACACCATTTTAGCGTATCAGTTATTTAGTAACAATAACACTTATAAAGATATTGCTTCTAGAACGAGAGGATACCTTATGGAAATGCGAGGAAATGGTTACTGGCGAAACACTTTTGAGTCTGCTCGTGCAATTAATGTACTATTATCCGATTCATTATTAACAAAAGGATCGGGTGATAAATCTGTATTGAAAGTAAATGGGGTGGAAATTAAACATTTTCCAGTTGAACAAACGATGAATAGCTTAGATAAAGTGGTTATTTCTAAATCAGGAAACATGCCCGTATATGTATCCACACATCAACAAAAATGGATTGATAAACCATTGCCAGTTACAAATGAAATTGGGGTAAATTCCTATTTTGACAAAGCCCAAAACAATATATTGAAAGCAGGAATTCCAGTAACACTAATCGTTGAGGTAAATGTGACCAAAAAATCAGATTATGTTATGATTGAAGTACCTGTACCAGCAGGATGCTCATATCAAAACAAATCTATTAACTATTCAAAAGAAGATCATAGAGAGTATTACAAGCACAAAGTCAATATATACGCACGGAAACTAGGAGTGGGGTCTCATCAATTTAAAATTGATGTTATTCCTAGATACACAGGTTCGTACACGATAAATCCAGTAAAAGCAGAACTAATGTATTATCCTACTTTTTTTGGACGTAACGATATAAAAAAGGTAAAAATTAAGTAGGAAACGCCCTAACAGGAAATTCAAAAAAAAAAATGAATAAATACGAAATTAACGATTATAATAAAGTGAAACGAGGTGCCAATCGTGCAGTATATGAACAAGCAACGGTTCGTGAAATTTTAGATAGCACCTTTCTATGTCATGTGGCGTATGTGTGGGAAGGGAGACCCATTGTTATTCCAACAGCCTATGGAAGGGAAGGAGAATGTATTTACCTTCATGGTGCGGTGGCCAATCGTATGATGAAGGGGTTGTTGTCGGCAGAGCAAGCGAGTTTAACTGTCACCCATTTAGATGGGCTTGTGTTAGCGCGTTCAGCTTTTCATCATTCAGCGAATTATAGATCGGTAGCCTTGTTTGGAAGTGTTAAAAAATTGGAAGGAAATGAAGCAAAATCGCATGCCTTAAAAGTAGTCATGGAGCAGATGCTGCCTGGCAGATGGGATGAGAGTAGGTTGCCATCAGAGAAAGAATTAAATGCCACATTGGTACTTGAAATTACTATTGATTATGCTTCTGCTAAAATTCGATCAGGCGATCCTGTAGATGATGATGAGGATTACGATTTGGGATTATGGGCAGGAGTTTTGCCTATAAAGCAACACTATGAAAATGCTATTCCTGACCCTCGATTAAAATTTGATTTAGAAGTACCGATGTCTGTACAGCAAAAACTAAATGAAAATTAACAATTTCTGTCTATTTCTCGAAAAGCTAATAGTGCATCACGACTGTGAGGAATCGTAATGTCGTACTCGTTTTGGAGTAGCCAACTTGCCGCTTCATATACAGGAACATTGGGATAGTAATGGTCTCTGGCATAGTGGATAAATTTCAACACTTTAAAAGCATTAAACCACTGATAAAAGTTAGATAAAAATGTGGCTGAACTCGATGAATTTTTCTTAATCCTTTTTAGCTCTGTTTTAAAATCAGTTTCAATTAAAAATGTAGATATGCATTTTGGTAAATGGTTTAAATAATCTTCTAATTCAGTATTTTCCCATAAATCATCTACTGAAGCAATGAAAACTTTAAGGTCAATATAAGTTTGTGGAGCATAGGTGGCTAGTGATTGGGTGTACAGCCACTCATTTATAGCTTTTCCTGTGCCAAAAGGAACTCTATCCGATTGTCGGGGCGAAGGAATTATTGAAGTGGTGTTGAGAACCGAGAAATTCCCTAATGCAATAATCTTATGAAGGAAATAGAAGTCTTCTCCCGCATGGCGTTTATTCATGCCTCCCTGTTTTTGATAGGCGTCAGACCGAACAGCCATGCTCGAACCTACAGTTTGGAAGGCATAAGGAAGACCAACAAAACGTAGCCCATGCGTGTAGTATCTCAAAAACAATTCGTAATCGATGATGGCCTCGTAGTTTGATGCAGGTAATTCCCCATCAAGAGGATGTTCGAAGTGTATTGAACACCCTGATGAACGTTGGTGCTGATTAAAATGTGTTTCAATTGCGATTAAATAGTTAGTCTCGCAGAGGCTGTCTGCATCAAAACAGCTAATAATTCCTTTTTTGTTCCCAATACTTTCAAGCCGTTTTACCGCCTCGTCCATGGCTATTTTTCGAGCCAATCCTACACCCGCATGTTTTTTTGGTAAGTCTTCTGCATAAATGATATGGAAAAGTAATTCTGGTGTGTTTTTATCTTCTGCCCATTGTATCGCCTGACGGTAGGTGATGCTATTTTGTGATTTAACACTACTCGTACTTTGCTCACCATCGTTAATCACTACAATTACTTCAGTAGCACAATTAGGGCGAGTACAGTTGTATATTGACTGTAAGCTGTCAATTAAGTTAGGTTCATTGAAACAGGGGATTGTTACAATTATACCCAATGAATCAGGAGGAGGGGTTTTAATAAAAGTGGTTGGATAGGCATACCTTTCCAAATAAATATTTTTTTGCATAGTGGCATTTATTAGCCGATGACTAGGGCAAACAGGGTCAACTATTTTTAGCTTTCTAAAAACATAACCATTTCTCTTTTAAAGCAAAGTGGTGTGCTATCGTTGCGTAATTATGGAGCTAGTCTTACTTTTGTCCATTTATTGTCTGCCAACGTATATTGTACACGATCGTGTAAGCGACTGGCTCGACCTTGCCAAAATTCCATTCGATCGGGGGTTACAGCATACCCTCCCCATTGGGCGGGACGTTCAATCGACTTGTCTGCATATTTTTTAGTAAGGTTTTTTACCCTTTCTTCTAAAATGGCTCGATTTGCTATCTCAGCACTTTGAGGCGATGCTAGGGCGCCAATTTGACTTCCAACCGGACGGCTTTTAAAATAAGTGGTCGAAACTTCAGGGGCTACTTTCTCAACACGCCCCTCTATTCTCACTTGACGTTCAAGTTCAGGCCAAAAGAAAGTGAGTGCCACATAAGGGTTTTTCTCAATTCCTTTGCCTTTATTGCTTTGATAATTGGTGTAAAATATAAATTGTTCATTTTCAATCCCTTTTAGTAACATAATTCTAGCAGTGGGTCGATTATCTAAATTGATAGTCGATAGCGTCATGGCATTTACTTCTTCCACTTTTGCTTTTAATGCTTCATCAAACCAAGTGCTAAACTGGGTAACAGGGTGGTCGGCAGTACTGTCTACCGTTAATATGTGTTTGATGTAGTCGTTTCTAATATCGGCAATATTATGGTTCATGATAGGTGTATTTTTACTCAAAAATAATAAAGATTTTATCGTAAAATATGATGAATATCATTTAAGCTCAAAAAAAATATTTTTTACTTTTTTGTTGTTTTATTTCATTACTTTTTAATTATCATTACCTTCCAATGAATGAAAAATTAAGAGTGAATGAAACTTAGTATAGATTTAGCATGTGATAGTCCCAAAGCATGGATTGAAGCTGTTATGAATGATTTTGATGCATTTCTTCAGGATCATGCAGATTGTGAAAGAAAAGCGAGTGCCATGGCAATGAGTTTTGTTGCCAAATTCCCTGATCGGTTAGAAATAATACCCGAACTAATTGAAACGGCTGTTGAAGAGCTAGAGCATTTTCAAAGCGTGTATGATATCATGAAAAAAAGAGACGTTCAATTAATGCATGAAATAAAGCAAGACATGTATGTGAAACAGTTGATTGACTTTTGTAGAAGTGGTAAAGAGGAAAGGTTTATGGATAGGCTGCTTTTGGCTTCGGTGGTAGAGTGTAGAGGGGCAGAGCGATTTAGGTTAGTGTATGAAGCATTACCCACAGGAGAATTAAAGAAATTTTATCAAGAATTGTGGGCAAGTGAAGCTAAACATGGTCACCTTTTTGTAAAAATGGCACTAAATTATTTTGAAGAAAGAAAAGTGTATGATAGATTAGTAGAGTTTAATGAGTATGAAGCTACTGTAATCAAGTCGCTACCCATAAAAGCAGCCTTGCATTAATGTAACAATAAGAGATGATTGACTTTTTTGATTATTCTAATGGAAATACACCAGCAAAAGGGAAATTACTTTTGTCAGAGCCATTCTTGGGTGATCCAAATTTTGATCGTACAGTGATATTGTTGTGTGAGCATAATGAAGAGGGGTCTTTTGGTTTTGTGCTAAACAAACCTTCTAGTGTCGAACTTCACGACATCATGGAAGAATTGAATAAATTTGATGGAAAGGCGTATGTGGGTGGCCCAGTGCAGCATAATACACTTCACTATATTCATAGATTCCCCACCTTAGAAGGTGGGCAGGAAATTTTAAATGGGCTGTATTGGGGAGGCGAATTTGAACAATTATTGCATTTGTTAGATACACAAGAGGTGACAAATGAAGATATCCGTTTTTTTGTAGGTTATTCTGGGTGGACTGAAGGGCAATTGGAAGAGGAAATGGAAAAAAAATCATGGATTGTGGCTGATTTGGATAATGTAGATATTGTTTTTGAAAGTGAAGATGATGAGATGTGGAAAAAATCGTTAAGAAGTTTGGGGGGTAAATTCTCCATTTATTCAAATTATCCTAGCGACCCTAGGTTGAATTAAACGATACCAATAGTACCGTGTTAGCTGTATATCTTTGAACAGCATTATATAGTATACTTTTTATTTGTTAAATTGGGAGAGTAATTTTAGGTATTCTGTTCTGATTTATAGTTGATTATGAAATAATATGTAAAGGGGAGAGGGAATGAATATAATTACGTTTTTTAATAGAAATACAGGTAGTGCTAGTTAGGCGTTAAATTATTTCTAAATTTGCAGTTTATTTATGTTGAAATAGTTAATTATGGACAAAGAGAAAGAAAAAATTGAGGAAGAGATTGATCAGAGCCAAGAATTAGATACTATTTCACCTGTTTCGGAGCATCAAGAAGAAGAAGGAAACCAACCTACTTCTACTACAGATGAAAATAAGAATGAAGTGCCTATGGCATCAGCAACAGAAGACAGTGTGAATAGTGGTGAAATTGAGGAAGATGATTCGATTGTTAGTGTAGCAACTGATCAGGAAGAGGCAAAGCCTTCTGAAGCAAGTCAGCAACACAATGAAGTTGAACAGAAAGCACCTGTAGCTGAAGTTTCAAAAGAAATGAATGATGATAAGGATGCTGACACCCCAGTAGAGAAGGTTGAATCAATTGAAGAAAGTCATGAAGATGATCATTTTGAGGAGGAAAAGATAGATTATAGTGTTTGCTCGAAGGAAGAGTTAGTAGAATTGGTGAAAAAGGCAGGCCAAATGGATCATGTGGTGAAGTCGGATAATATTTTAATGGAAATAAAGCCATTTTTTGACGAAATCAGGAAAAATGAACGAAATATAGCACAAGAAAAATTCATTAAAGAAGGAGGCGTTATTGACGACTTCGAATTTAGAAACGATGAATTGAACACTCGGTTTGATGCTAATTATCGTCTTATAAAAGACAAGAAATCAAAATACTTTCAAGAAAGAGAGAAACAAAAAGATGAGAATCTGAAGAAGAAGCAAGATATTCTTGAAAAATTGAGAGAGTTTGTTGATTCAGATGAAACCAACATAAGTTTTGATTCATTTAAAGCACTTCAGAACCAATGGAAAAGTGTAGGACAAATACCTATTGCGCATAACAAAACACTTTGGGCAAATTATAATGCATTACTTGACCGCTTTTATGATAAACGAAGCATCTATTTTGAATTAAAGGAACTTGATCGAAAGAAAAATTTAGAAATCAAAATAGAAATTTGTGAAAGGGCAGAGGCGTTGATAAACGAAAAGCAGATAAAAGTCGCTACCAACTCACTCAACGATCTTCATAATGAATATAAGCATGTTGGTCCTGTGCCTAAAAAGGATCAGGAGCCATTGTGGCAACGATTTAAAGCCGCTTCAGATGCTATTTATGACAAACGAAAAGAGTACGTTGATATATTAAAAGGAGAGCTAGAAGAGAATTTAGTGAAGAAAGAGAAATTGTGCGAGACCTTATTAACCTTTACTAAATATGATTCGGATAGAATAAAGGAGTGGAATGAGAAAACAAAAGAAATATTAGCCTTTCAGAAGCAATGGGAAGCCATTGGAGGGATGCCTCGTGAAAAAGGAAAAGAAGTAAATAAGAAATTTTGGAGTAGTTTTAAAACCTTTTTTCACAACAAAGGCGAATTCTTTAAAAGACTAGACCAAGAACGAGGAGGGAATTTAACCTTGAAAGAGGCATTGGTGCAAAAAGCAAATGAGTTAAAAGATAATAATGATTGGATAAATACGGCTAATGAGTTAAAGAAACTTCAGCGTAGTTGGAAAGAAATAGGTCCTGTTCCTGAAAAACATCGCAACGAAATATATAAACGATTTAAAGAAGCTTGTGATTATTTCTTTGATCAGAAACGAGTTCATAACCAAGAAGCAGATAAGGAATATGAGGGGAATTTGAACAAGAAATTAGAGATATGTGAGCAAATAGAGGTGTTAGCCAAGAATAAAACAGGTAACATCGATCAATTACGAGAACTTCAGACTCAATTTAATGATGTAGGTTTTGTTCCTAAGTTAGAAATTGGAAAAATAAAGAGCAAATATGCGGATGCAGTAGATCGTTTTATCAATTCGATGCCTGATGTCTCAAACGAAGATAGACATCAAATCCGATTAGAAAATCAATTGAATAAAATGATGAGTGAACCTAATTCTGAACAGAAAATGTTCAGAAAAGAGCAGGCTACACGTAAGCATATTGGCAAGCTGGAAAATGATATTTCTTTGTGGACAAATAATATGGAATTTTTCGCTTCTTCAAAAACAGCAGATAAATTAAAAAATGAGTTTGAAGAAAAAATTGATACCGCAACAAAGGAGCTTCAGCAGTTGAAAAAGGAGCTGAAATTGTTGAGATCTGCTCAACGGTAAATAAAATTTTGTAATTTTTATTCACAGGTATTTGTAAATAAAAATTACTACTTTATATTTGCACTCGCATTCAGGGAAAGAGAAGCTTTTCCTTTGCGATAGGCCTCCATAGCTCAGCTGGCCAGAGCAACGCACTTGTAATGCGTGGGTCGTTGGTTCGAATCCGACTGGAGGCTCAGAAAAGTCACTTCAATTACTTGGAGTGACTTTTTTATTTTAAAGCGAATACTATGCATAGTGTGTATATCTTATTCTCTGTACAACTTGACCGAT
>JAOULS010000008.1 GCA_029881895.1 Cyclobacteriaceae bacterium
AGGTGTACAAGCCGCCTGATAAGCACGTGCTATTTCTTGTGTCTCGTCATAAAAATAAGGAAATGGATACCTGAATTTTTTAGCATCCTCTTTCATATATTCAGGAGCATCTTCAGGGTAATTTTCGGCATCATTTGAGTTAATCGCAACAACAACAACTCCATCTTGCATATATTCATTCGCTATATTTGTTAATTCTTCCTTTACATGTTTTACATAAGGGCAGTGATTACAAATAAACATTACAAGTGTTGCGCTATCCGATTTTAGTTCACTAAGCGTTAATTTTCTATCTGACACAGTATCTAAAAGTGTGAAATCAGGAGCTATAGTCCCTAAAGGCAACATATTGGAAGGAGTAAGCGACATAATCTAATCATAAATTTAAGATGAAAACTACAACCAAATTTGGTTTTTTTTAACTTGAATTTCGCAATCTATTTTTTAAAGTTAAGTAATCTATAAAATATGTCACCTTTATTGAGAAAGAATTCTGTTGGTTAGCATTAATTGTATTGCTGAAATTTTTACCGAAATTTTCTTCTACAACTCCTTGCTCATCTTTTATTGCATCTTTCCAGTTTATGGTAACAAAACTACCTGGAGCGATTTGCCAAGAATAATTTAAATCAAGATTAAATACATTATAATTTTCGTTATGCAAAGGCTCAGGTGTTTCAGTAACATTTTGAGGTATGGACATCCCATTATATGAAGTTGATTGCAAATCGCCATTCGCATCTAACCCATAAAAAGAACTATAGGCGACTGTACTCCAATATTGTCTTACACGAAGGTTTAGCCCCATCTTATTATTAAAAGTATAATTTATACCAACTACATTCGTAGTGGTCTTTATATTCCTTTGTCCGAAGATAATATCACTTCCTAAATTATGATCCGCTCGTATATCATCAGACATACTATTAACATAACCTCTTTGATTATATTGTCGTTGATATCTTAATCGATAATTAAATGAAAGTTTATTATTCACTCTATATCTTATGAATGCACTGTGCCAATGATCGTGAGAATTCCAATCAGGCATTTTCCATCTTCCTTTATCAAAATTTATAAAAAGTGCTTTTCGGCTATCTGTCCCTAAGTATGCACCTGCCATATATGACCTTTCCCTATTAAAAACCTGTCCCTCTTCACGTGCTTCAAAATAATCATATCGCAATCCATTTAGACCACCAAAGCCACCAAAGCCCCAAAAATTTTTAAACTGTGTGTTTAATCTAAACCTAACATTAGTGCCCGTTACATGACCCGTCTCATACAATTGAGCATACTCATAATTAGTACGAACACTAAGGTTATTAAAAATCCATACAGGTTTGAAAACGTTATATCTAACCTGAGCAGAATTTGAAATTTCATTATTCCCTCCCCACAAAAATCCTAAATCATTCGGATTATACTCATCGCTTTCCACTCTCCTATTCAATCGGAATTGCCAATTTCCACTCACTTTTCCTAAAGAAATCGTATACCTAAACCCCTTATCATTTTTTATGGCTTTTCCTTGCCCTTGCTTTGGTGCAGAGAAGCCAACCGCACCAAACCCTCCTATACGATAGGTATTTGTTTTATCATACAAAGTGAATTCTGCACCTGTAAAATTCACATTTTCATACCCATCCGTTCGAGAAACATTCGTGTTTATTAATGCTATATTTGAATTATTTTTCAAATTCTGATCTATTACAAACACATTGTAATTAGTAAGAGGATCAACTAAAACCTCCTCCCTATTATACTCCAAATAATCTCTTCCTCCATCAATATTCAACACATATGCCCCTGCTGTATCTATTGGGGTAGCAATTTCGGCATATGTTCTTCTAGTAGCTCCATTAAACAGGCCTATTCCCATTCCTTTTTTAGTTCTTCCAGAGAATTTCACAGCATTTAATAAAGGTGCTGCGCTAGGGGAGGAAATAACAGTATCATACTCTGTACGAGTAGAAAAATAGCCCAGTGTTCTTCCTACTCTTCGAGAGTAAAATAATCCTCCCCTATTAAAAAGGTCTGTTCCTTCTGTAAAAAAAGGCCTTCTTTCTTCGAATTGTACTTCAAAAGCTGACAAATTTAATACCTGATCGTCCGACTGTACTTGGCTAAAATCAGGAATAAGGCTCATATCCAATGTGAAAGCTTCATTTATTCCATACTTCAAATCCATTCCGCCATTAAACTTTGTCTCATTACCACCTGTGGCTTCATCTCGGACATGAACTGTAGAGGCGTATGGTAAAAAGGCTAACCTTAATGGAGGATCAACCCCTTCTATCCCTTGTAATGTGCCAGATTGATTTACAAATCCTTGCACAGAATTATCAACAAAATTCCAAAACGACTCTTCTCGCTTACGTTGTACTTTTCTATAAAAATTTACGCCCCATGTTTGGACATCCAAATTTGGAAAACGTATAGCATAATAAGGAATTTCCATTTCTATCACCCATCCCTTTTCATCAATTTTAACTGCACTTTTCCACACAGCATCCCAATTATCATCAAAATCATCATTATTTACGTACGAATCTGTTTGTACACCTGCTGCAGTTACACCAAAAATAAATCCATTTTGTCCTTTGTAATACGTATCAAAAAGGACTCCAAACATATCCGTGTTTTTATTGCCATCATCACGAAGCCCTAATTCTCTCTGAATTTTATCTGGCTCATCATCGTACAATCTAGCTAATATGAAAACAGATTTTTCATTATAAAAAACTTGAACTTGTGTTTCGAAAGAGGCCGCAGCTCCATTATCAGGTTGCATTTGAGAAAACACATACTTTGGTGCTTCTTCATCCCAAATTTCATCATTTAAAATCCCATCTATTTTAGGAGGCGTTGTGATTCTTTTTGCAGACAATATTTTATTCTCCTTCTTTTTATCATTGGCTGTTGTAGTAAATGAGATACTATATAAAATGCATAACGCAATAAGTATTGTTAGCCTATTTTTCATCATATTAATTTATTCAAGATATTATTCAATACTCTTTCTATAGCAAAAAGTTGTGGTATTTATGTTAATGGTTTCAAATCTCAAGTTAACACTACAAAAATGCTCTTATTTAAACATACATAGGACTTAGTTTTGATAAGTGGTAACATTATTATTTATTTGACACCCTGCATGATTTCACATCTAAAATTTTGGTTTTAGTGAAAAAATGATGTGAAATTTGTTTTTTTAACTTCTATTCAATTTTGTAATGTTAATAGGCCTAATATCAGACACTCATAGTTATTTGGACGATAAAGTTTTTAACTATTTTAAACACTGCGATGAAATATGGCATGCGGGAGACATTGGAGACTATTCACTCATCAAACAACTTAGTGACTTCAAACCTACTAGAGCCATTTATGGAAATATTGATGGAACAGAAATTCGAAACCACTACGATGAGGATTTATTTTTTAATTGTGAAGGCCTTAACGTTTGGATGACACATATCGCAGGTTATCCCCCTCGATACACCCCAAAGGTGCTTAAAAAATTAAAAGACAAACCCACTCCAGATATTTTTGTATGTGGTCATTCTCACATCTTAAGAGTAATGCACGACAAACAATTCGAAAAGCCTGTATTATATTTAAACTCAGGTGCAGCAGGAAAACATGGATTTCACCAAATTCGCACTTTACTACGGTTCGAAATTAATGATAAAAAAATATCGAACATGCAGGTGATTGAACTTGGGAAAAGAATATAAAAAAAGCCACTTTGAAAAAATCAAAACGGCTTTAATACTTATATTTTACTAATTAAGCCTCCTTTTTAGGAGCAGCTTTTTTAGGTGCTGCCTTCTTGGGAGCAGCTTTTTTAGCAACAGGTTTCTTTACAGTCTCCTCTTCTTTTGCCTCAACTACTACTTCAGCTTTAGGAGCTTCCTTTTTTGGTTTAGCTTTTGCCGATGATGCTTTAAAACCTTCTTTTATTTCTTCAACATCAACATTTTTAATAACTGGCTTTGAAGTAAGTTGTTTGATACTACTTCTTCGTATTGCTGCAGTTTGCTTATTTCTTCTACCTTTTCTTTTTAATCTGGTAATTGCCATTTTTCTTCACCTTTTATTCAAATGAGGTGCAAAGATAAATGAATAATCGGTAATTGGAAAATATTGTTTCCAATTTTTATAGATTTGCATAAATCACAAGAAATATGAGTCAGAAACCCACACTACCTAAAGGTACTCGCGATTTTGGTCCAGATATAATGGCAAGGCGAAATTTTATATTCAAAACGATACGTAATGTTTTTGAAAAATTTGGCTTTATGCCATTGGAAACCCCTAGTATGGAGAATCTGAATGTTCTTACTGGTAAATATGGAGATGAAGGAGATCAATTGTTATTTAAAATTCTTAATTCTGGTGACTTCTTATCAAAAACGAGTCAAGAGGAGTATAATAAAGGAGCAAAAGAAATGCTTCCAAAAATAGCAAAAAAAGGACTTCGGTATGACCTTACTGTTCCATTTGCACGCTACGTAGTAATGAATCAGCATAATATTACATTTCCATTTAAACGATATCAAATACAACCAGTATGGAGAGCTGACCGGCCTCAAAAAGGAAGATATCAGGAATTTTATCAGTGCGATGCAGATGTTGTGGGTACTCAATCACTAATTTGTGAAAGTGAAATAGTACAAATTATAAATGAAGTTTTTGAAAAATTAACCATTGACGACTATACCATAAAAATAAACCACCGAGGTATTCTTAGTGGTATAGTAGAACATATTGGCGCTAAAGGTAAGGAAACTGATTTTTTTGTAGCTATTGATAAGTTAGACAAAATTGGGCTAGATAATGTTTTAAAAGAGCTATCCTCTAAAGATTTTTCATCAGAAGCCATTAACACACTTACTCCTTTTTTTAATGAAAAATCAGATATCAATGGGAAAATAAATTTCCTTAAAAATATTTTTCCAGTAAATAGCATAGGTCATCAAGGGGTTGAAGACATAGAAACCATTTTAAATTATATTAAAACCTCAGGAATGGAAAACAACAATCACCTCGAACTTGATTTTACCCTGGCAAGAGGTCTCTCTTACTATACAGGTGCAATATTTGAAGTAAAAGTAAATAACGCAAGCTTTGGTAGTGTATCTGGAGGAGGCAGATATGATAATCTTACAGGTGTATTTGGGTTACCAAACGTTTCTGGAGTTGGGTTTTCTTTTGGTGTAGATAGAATTTATGATGTAATGGACGAGTTAACTCTTTTTCCTAAAGAAACTGCTTCGAGTACTCAAATTTTAATTACCAACTTCGATGAAGAATCAGAGAAACATGCCTTAAAAATTCTTTCATCATTACGAAGTGCTGGAATCAAATCAGAAATTTTTCCAGAAAGTGTGAAATTAAAAAAACAATTAAATTATGCCGACAAAAAAAATGTACCTTATGTTTTGTTAATTGGTGAAGAAGAGATTAATTCACAACTATTTACTTTGAAAAATATGATTGAAGGAAAACAAGAAAAGTTACCATTAGAAAAGATTATTTCTACATTAACTGAAGAGTAGTAATGAGTAAAAAACACTTTATTTCCTCAGAATCACTTTCTATTGATACTGTTAATCATATTATGTACGACAATCTAATACTAGAATTGTCAGAAAGTGCTACATCCAAAATAAAAAAGTGTCGATCATATTTAGATGAAAAAATTGAAGCCTCTGACGCTCCTATCTATGGAATCAATACTGGATTTGGCTCATTATATGACAAAAACATATCTAAAGAAGATTTAACCACACTCCAGTACAACTTGGTAAAATCACATGCATGTGGCACGGGAAATGAAGTGCCAAAATCAGTTGTAAAACTAATGTTATTACTGAAAATTCAGTCGTTATCCTACGGTCATTCTGGAGTTCAGTTAGCCACGGTACAGCGTTTGATTGATTTATATAACAATAATATATACCCAATAGTGTATGAAATGGGTTCTTTAGGCGCTTCTGGAGATCTTGCGCCTCTAGCACATTTATGTTTACCATTAATTGGATTAGGAGAAGTAGAGTATGAGGGCAATCGTATTACTGGTGAAGAATTAAACAATAAATTAGGTTGGAGTCCTATCAAATTTATGGCAAAAGAAGGGTTAGCTCTCCTAAATGGCACTCAACTTATGAGTGCCTATGGAATATGGGCTTCCATTCATTCTCAACGTCTTTTGCAATTATCGAACATAACAGGTGCATTATCTCTTGATGCTTTTGACGGCAGAATTGAGGCCTTCCATCCTCTTGTACATCAAATTCGGCCACAAAAAGGTCAAATGGCGGTAGCAAAATCAATTCACGAATTACTTTCAGGGAGTGAAATCATAAAACAACCTAAAAAACATGTTCAAGATCCTTATTCTTTCCGGTGCATACCCCAAGTGCATGGAGCAAGTACTGATGCCATCAATTATGTGAATGAAATTTTTATATCTGAAATCAATGGTGTTTCAGATAATCCAAATGTATTTCCTGATGAGGATTTGATTATCTCGGCTGGAAATTTTCATGGTCAGCCTTTAGCCATTAGTTTTGACTTCTTAAGTATAGCCTTGGCTGAATTAGGAAGCATTTCCGAAAGGAGAACCTATCAACTCATTTCTGGAGCCAGAGGGCTACCTCATTATTTAGTTGCTAATCCTGGATTAAATTCTGGATTAATGATTCCTCAATATACCGCAGCTTCATTGGTGTCTCAAAACAAACAGCTTTGCACACCTGCCTCCATAGATTCCATTGTTTCTTCAAATGGTCAAGAGGATCATGTAAGTATGGGTGCAAATGCCGCCACCAAATGTTACAAACTTATCAACAACTTGTATTCAATACTAGCGATAGAATTATTAACTGCTACGCAAGCATTGGATTTTCGAAGACCTTTGCAAACTTCTGTGTATCTTGAAGGTGTATACAGCAATTTCAGGAAGGAAGTAGCGTTTATTAAAGAAGATCGTTTATTGCATGATGATATGATGAAAGCTGAAAAATTTTTAAAACACTTTGAAATTTAAATCTACCATTCGAATACTAACCTTAACAATCACAGCTTTATCCTCATGGAATAGCTGCTATAGTCAGTACACTAGTAATAATGGTAATTTTAATATTGATGAGAATAAAGGATGTACAACATTATCAATCACTATTACAAGTAATAAGACAAGTTGTCCATGTGATGCATCCTGCCCATGTGATGTGTTCCCCGATGCTATAAATAACCCTAATAATTTTACGCAAAACGACCTTAATCTAAATTATCCTACTGCTGGCATCTATCAGCTAGTTGTCCAGCTTCAAAATTTCGAGAAAGATACAATCCAACTAGAAGTAGTTGAAAATACTATACCGCAATTTGAACTTACCACTTGTGTCGCCAATCAAGTAAATGTTGAAATTCTAGACAATAATTTTGACACCTATGAACTAAACTACAATGATGGCACTATTATTACCGTTAATAACGGTCAGCTTGTGCCTACATATACCTATTCTTCTTCAGGCGCTAAATTGATTAATGTGAGAGGTGTGAATTTAAACGCAGCAGATAATTGCTCCTCCAATAATTCTCAACCAGTAGAAGTACTCCCATTATTACAAGACGCAAATATAAATTATTTAACACTTCAAACACCTACAGCAGCTCAATTAGATTATTCTGGTCAGGCTAACACTACTTACCACTTACAAATTGCAATAAATAATGACTTAAATTTTCAACGTTACTTGAACAACACAATTAATCCCACCCAAAATACTCTTTTAATTAGTGATACAAATCTCGACTTTGAGCAAAATTACTATTGTTTCAGAATTGCCACATATGACAAATGTAGCAATTCTTATACAGGATTTTCAAACTCTATTTGTTCGGTAAACCTTGATCCCATAACAATAGGTAATAAAGAGATGATTTTAAATTGGAACGCATCCAATAGCAACCTAAATCAATTTAATATCACAAAAAATGAAGTAAAGAACTACAATAGCGTGACTACTCATTCATTTACAGACACGAATCAGATAATATGTAATTCATTGTATTGCTATCGAGTTGTTGCCGACTACTCCACCAATGGCACAATACTCAGCACTTCGCTCGAATACTGTGCCACGGCTATTTCCACAGACATCCCTTCCCCAATAGTAGACATTAACGTTAGCGTAACAGAACCTAACATTGATATTAATTGGGAACTCCCTTTAAACTATTCTCCAACAAATTACAACTTGTACAAATCCAACTCATCTACTCCAATATCGATCACAGCAACTAATTATACAGACGCTAATATAAACACAGCCTGTTATCAGGTTGATTATACAGATGCATGTCTCGTCAACTCAGAAATAAGTAAAGAGGTGTGTTCAATTTATATCGAACATCAAATACAAGCGGGTGTCATATCTTTGAATTGGAACGAATATGATGGGTGGGATTTAGGAATAAAAGAATACATAGTTATTGTAGAAAGTACCAATGGGAATAATAGTTATTCTGCTGGTACGTCAAACAGCTATCAACTCCCTACTGAATCTAGCAATACTCAGCTAATAAAAGTAACCATCCAGGCGATACCCAACAACAGCTCTTTAAATAATGTGAATTCTAACAGCATTCAAATTATCAACAACACCAATATTCAGTTTCCAAATGCTTTTTCACCAGAAGGGGTAAATTCCTCTTTCAATGTAAAAGGTCGCTACATAAAATCTGTCGACATAAAAATTTTTACTCGTTGGGGCGAAATTATTGCTCACATAACTGATATAGATAATGGTTGGAATGGAAATATAAACGGAAAAAAAGCACCTGGAGGAACTTATATATACACCGCTGAAATTGTAGATGATTCAGGTCAACAACATGTACGTTCTGGGGCTTTACTTCTTATTCGAAAATAAGAAGTTATTTTTTTAGTTTAGATTTTGATTTTGAGTTTCATACCATGAACTTTGTTTTTTTTGAATTTTAAAATATACCGATATGTTTGATATGATGAATATGATGGGCAAGATGAAAGAAGTTCAGGCAAAAATGAAGGAAGCCCAAGCGAACTTAGTAAATGTAAAATCTGATGGAGAATCGGGTGGCGGAATGGTAAAAGCTACTGTAAATGGTTCCAAGCAAGTTGAAGCATTACAAATTGATGACGAATTAATCAAGATTGAAGATAAAGAAATGCTTCAAGACCTAGTAATAGCAGCGATTAATAAAGCTTTGCAAGAGGTAGAGGGGAAATCGAAGGAAGAACTTAAGAAAAGTACCGAAGGACTTATCCCCAATATACCAGGGTTAGATTTGAGTGGATTAATGTAAATGAGTAGCACATCAGTTGTAATTCTTAACTATAATGGGCAAAAATTTCTAGAGCAATTTTTGCCTTCCGTAATTCAGCATAGTCGAAATTACGAAATCATTGTCGCGGACAATTGTTCAACTGACCTTTCGGTTTCTTTTATTCAAGAACACTATCCTGACATACAGCTAATTCAGATTCCAGAAAATAGAGGGTACAGTAGTGGTTATAATTACGCACTAAAACAAATACATACCGAGTATTACATTTTACTAAATTCTGATGTAGAAGTATCTAAAAACTGGATAACACCCATCATTGAATTGATGGCGAAAGACCCCGAAATTGCCGCTGCACAACCAAAAATACTTTCATTCCATGATCGAAGAAAATTTGAACATGCAGGAGCAGCGGGAGGTTTTATAGACACACTAGGGTACCCTTTTTGTAGAGGTCGAATTTTCAATACTGTTGAGAATGATAATGGACAATATGATGATGAACAAACTATATTTTGGGCAACAGGGGCATGCCTATTCATTAGGTCATCTGTTTTTCATGAATTAGATGGTTTTGATGATGATTTTTTTGCACACATGGAGGAGATTGATCTATGCTGGAAAATAAACAACATTGGGTTAAAAACAATTTATAATCCAACATCAGTAGTTTATCATGTTGGAGGGGGCACATTACAAAAATCAAACCCAAAGAAAACGTATTTAAATTTCCGTAATGGACTATCGCTTATTTACAAAAACTATAGCACTTCGGATTTAATAATTAAATTTCCACTTCGAATAGTATTAGATTGGGTTGCTGCATTTCAAATGCTCTCCCACTCTCCTCGTGATTTTATTTCTATTTTACGCGCTCATTGGGATTTTATAAAACTTTTACCTGCAAACACTAAAAAAAGAATTGCTCATAAAAAGAAGAAAAAAAACACCAGAATAATTCCTCAAGTTCTTAACAAGTCAATTATATGGGAGTATTTTATTAAAAAAAGAAGTAAATTTTCTGATTTACACTTTTAGTAATACCATACCGAGTTGTTACGTCTCCTCAAATGCTTACGTATATTCATTATGAATGCTAACGCTAAGTAGACAATTACAGGTGACCCAAAAGTTAGAAATGATATATATATAAAGAACAATCGAATGCTTGATGTAGCTACACCAAGCTTTTCTCCTAAGCGGGCACATACCCCAAAAGCGTATTGTTCGAAAAATTTCTGAAGTCGTTTCATCATAAAAATATTAGATTACAAATATAAAACACATATATTCAGCGAACACTTGGTTTAATTTATTTATTTTTGAGTATTATTGCAGTAGAAAACATGTTTACTATAAGTTAGTAACTAATTTCAACCTAAACAAAATAAAAATTAACTAATTAAGAAATGAAAAGATTAGCTTACGCAATTGCCATAACAGCAATTTTATCCCTTTCAGGTTGTTCGCTTCCTAACATGATAAAAGCAGCTCAGGAACAAGACTTGACAGTAACTCCAAATCCGCTTGAAGTTCATGCGAACACGGTGGATTTTGAACTAGCCGCAAACTTACCCGTAAAAATGCTTAAAAAAGGTAAGGTATATACCATTAACACATTTTATAAGGCTGGAGACAATGAAAAAGCACTTGAATCTATTGAATTCAAGGCTGATGATTACCCAAATAGTGGAGAAGAGCAACCAAGACAAACAAAATCTTTTT
Source organism: Cyclobacteriaceae bacterium (assembly GCA_029881895.1). GTDB lineage: Bacteria > Bacteroidota > Bacteroidia > Cytophagales > Cyclobacteriaceae > JAOUKH01. Next base: position 11,068 of record JAOULS010000008.1, read on the forward strand.
CTTTTCCATATGATGAATCATTAAAAAGTGGTGTTATCGAAATTCAAGGAGTAGCTTCTGACCCTAAGTCAGCAAAAGTAAAAGAAACTCCTAGAATGGAAGTAGCTCAAGGAATAATAACTACTTCTACATTAGTAGAGTCAGTATATTTCGCTGCTTATGCAGATCATGGTTACAACAATAAAGAAGAATTAGAGCCTGTTAATATTGATTTCTTCTTTTTACAAGGACGATCTGATTTCAGATACTCTGAAAGAACTGGAGAAAGAGGAAAAGAGTTAGAAGCATTTATTGCTGATAAAAACGCTACTAAAAGTGTGACCATTACTGGTTCTCACTCTCCGGAAGGAACAGAGCGTATAAACTCTAAATTAGCTGAAGAAAGAGCTAAAAAAATAGAAGCGTTCTACGTGAAAAACATGAAGAAGTACGACTACAAAGGTCTTGCTGATTCTATCAACTTTATTATTAAGCCTGTAATTGACGATTGGACAGCTTTTAAAGCTGAATTAAATACTTACGAAGGTATTTCTTCCGAAGAAAAGTCATCTTATTTAAGTATCGTAAATGGAGCTGGTTCTTTTGAAGAAAAAGAGAAATCACTTAGAAAACTCGCTTCTTATAAGAAAGTATTTAAAGATGTATACCCTAAATTAAGAGCAGCTAAAACTGGAATCTTAAAAATTAAAGTAAAGAAAACAGATGCAGAGATGTCTGTATTAGCTAAACAAATTAGCGAAGGTGCAGCTGATTCTCTTTTAACTGAAGAAGAATTAATGTATGCTGCTTCTTTAACACCATCTTTAAAAGAAAAAGAAGCTATTTATACTGCTGCTACTAAAAAGAGTGATAGTTGGAATTCTCACAACAATCTTGCTGCTGTATATATTGCAATGGCATCGGAAGATCCTAGTAACGCAACTAGTCTTGCTGAAAAAGCTGCTACACAGCTTGAAATTGCAAATAACAAAAAAGAAAGTGCTGAGGCTTACGCTAACTTAGGTTCTGTATATTTAATACAAGGTAACGCTCAGAAATCATACGATGCTTTAACTAAGGCTGGTGCTATGGGTGCTTCTAATGATGTTACTAAAGGCTTGAACGGTGTGAAAGCTTCTACAGAAATAATGCTTGCAAAATATGCTGATGCAATTAGTTCTGGTTCTTCTTCAGAAGAGAAAGCTCAAAATCTTTTCAATAAAGGTCTTGCTCAATTATTAAACAAAGATTTTCAAAATGCTATTGCTTCTTTCGATGAAGCAATCGAAAAAGATAGCAATTATGCTATGGCAAACTATGCTGCTGCAGTAGCTAGTGCTAGAGCAAATAAAGTTGAAGATGTTGTTAAATATATCAAAGGAGCTGTTTCTTCTAATCCTGATTTGAAAGAAATGGCTGTAAAAGATTTAGAATTTAGAGCATTTGTTGGAAACGCTTTATTTTCAGAAGCATTGAAATAAACAATTTAATAAGTCATAAAAAAACCCTACTCCTTCGAGTAGGGTTTTTTTATGACTTAATGGAATTAGCGACATTTTTTATTATTCAATACTCGATACATCATTTGAATAATTGGCGTTCTTATCTTAATTTTACAAAGCATTTAATTACATCAACATAATATGAGAGAGATACAATTTAGGGAAGCACTTCGAGAGGCAATATCTGAAGAAATGCGCAGAGACAAATCTGTGTATTTAATGGGTGAGGAAGTAGCTGAATATAATGGCGCATATAAAGTAAGCCAAGGAATGCTTGATGAATTTGGTCCTGAACGAGTTATTGATACACCTATTGCCGAGTTAGGTTTTACTGGTGTGGGTGTAGGGTCTGCTATGAACGGACTTCGACCTATCATTGAGCTTATGACCTTCAATTTTTCTTTAGTAGCCATTGACCAAATTATTAACAGTGCAGCCAAAATGATGTCGATGTCGGGAGGTCAATTTCCTATTCCGATGGTATTTAGAGGGCCTACTGGAAATGCTGGTATGTTAAGTTCTCAGCATTCACAAAATTTTGAAAACTGGTATGCAAACTGTCCTGGACTAAAGGTTGTGGTTCCTTCTAACCCTTATGATGCTAAAGGATTATTAAAATCATCTATCCGTGATGATGATCCTGTTATTTTTATGGAATCAGAATTAATGTATGGAGACAAAGGTGAAGTGCCTGAAGGAGAATACCTTATTCCTATTGGTGTAGCTGATGTAAAAAAACAAGGTACAGATGTAACGATCGTCTCTTTTGGTAAATTTATGAAAGTGGCTTTAGAAGCTGCTAATGATTTAGAAAAAGAGGGTGTAAGTGCAGAAGTAATTGATCTACGATCAGTAAGACCAATTGATTATGCTGCAATTGTTGAATCTGTTAAAAAAACAAATCGATTAGTAATCGTTGAAGAAGCATGGCCTTTATCATCAATTGCTACTGAAATATCATATCATGTTCAAAAACATGCATTTGATTACCTTGATGCCCCAATTCAAAGAATAAACAGTATGGACGTACCGTTACCTTACGCTCCTTCATTAATTGAGGTAATTTTACCTAATGTAAAAAGAACTATTGAAGCCGTTAATTCAGTAATGTATAAATAAGGAGATGTTTGTACTAAATTTGTACTGAAAAAGAAAGGGGAGTAAATTACATTTACTCCCCTTTCTTTTTTAAAAATATTAGTTATTAACCAAAAGGATTCATAGCGGACAGACCTCGTTTAGCCCCCCCCATTTTATTCATGGTTTTCATCATCTTTTTCATATCACCAAACTGTTTCAACAAATTGTTTACTTGTTGAACAGAACTACCACTTCCACTAGCTATACGCTTTCTTCTACTTCCATTAAGTATTTCAGGATTTTCTCTTTCTTTTTTGGTCATTGATTTTATCATTGCCTCAATAGGCTTAAAAGAATCATCGTCAATATCAATACCTTTCATCGCTTTTCCCATACCAGGAATCATAGCCATTAAATCCTTGATATTTCCCATTTTCTTAATTTGTTCCAGTTGCGAAAGGAAATCATTGAAATCAAACTGATTTTTTCTTATTTTCTTATTAAGTGCTCTCGCTTCTTCTTCATCAAATGTCTGCTGCGCCTTCTCAACCAACGAAACCACATCACCCATGCCTAAAATTCTACTAGCCATCCGATCAGGATGGAACATGTCAATCGCTTCCATCTTTTCACCGGTACTAACAAACTTAATTGGCTTATTTACTACAGTACGAATAGATATTGCCGCTCCACCTCTAGTGTCGCCATCTAATTTTGTTAATACTACGCCATCAAAATCAAGACGTTCATTAAATGTCTTTGCTGTATTTACTGCATCTTGTCCCGTCATCGCATCGACAACAAATAGCGTTTCGGAAGGATTTAATGATTTCTTTAAATCAGAAATCTCATTCATCATTTGCTCATCTACAGCTAATCGGCCTGCTGTATCAATAATAACAACACTTTTCCCGTTCTCTTTTGCAAACTTTACAGCATTATTGGCAATTTGTAATGCATTTTTGTTTTCAGGTTCGGCATATACCTCTACCCCCACTTGTTCGCCAAGTACTTTCAACTGATCTATTGCTGCAGGTCGATAGATATCACATGCTGTTAAAAGCACTTGCTTCCCTTCCTTTTTCAAATAATTAGCAAGCTTACCAGAAAAAGTGGTTTTTCCCGAACCTTGAAGACCCGAAATAAGCACTACTGCAGGTTTGCCAGTCGTATTAATACTTTCATTCGACCCTCCCATTAAAGTAGCAAGCTCTTCCTGCACAATCTTAGTAAGCAACTGCCCTGGAGAAACCGCAATCAACACATTTTGTCCTAAAGCCTTTTCCTTTATTTCGTCAGTAACGCTTTTTGCAACTTTGTAATTTACATCGGCATCTATTAAAGCCCTTCTTATTTCTTTTACTGTATTGGCAACGTTTATTTCAGAAATTCTTCCCTGTCCTTTTAACGTTTTAAATGCGCGGTCTAATTTGGTGCTAAGATTATCAAACATGTTTTTCTTTTTCTATCTAAAAAATTAGTACAAAACTAAGGATTTTAATCTTGAATATCATTCTACAAATCGAATAAATAAGGTCGTAGAATTGTTATTTTTAAAACATATTACCTATTCTTTTCTCAATACTTCTAATGGTGAGCTATTGACAATATCTCTTGTATTCCACCAACCTACGATCATAGGTAATACGACCACCAGACCCCAAATAAATAAAAGGCTGAAATAATCAAGAAAAAAACGAATTTCAAAAAAGAACTTGGTTAGTGCCCATGAAGATACCATAGACAGTAATATCCCTGTAAATCCAGCAAATAAACCTAAATAACTATATTCTATTAACGTGATATAAAGAATTTGTTTTTTCATAGCTCCCATTGTTCGTAATAACACATTTTCCTTCAACCGGAGGTATTTACTATTTATAACGGCACCTGCCAATACAATAAGTCCTGTAATAATGCTAAAAAAAGCTAAAAAACGAATGATAAAAGAAACTTTGTCAAAAAATTCATTTATCGTATTAAGAATTAATCGTAAATCTATCGCTGACACATTTGGGAAAGCAGCCACCAATTCTCTTTGAAAACTAGCAGATTTGATGTCATCATCTATTTTTGTGGTTATCACATGAATTTGAGGAGCTTCTTCCAAAACCCCTACTGGAAAAACAAAAATAAAGTTAGGAGGATCTTTTGGCCATTCTACATCTCTAACTCCAGAAATAGTAGTTAGAATAGGCACTCCTTGTACATCAAAAGCAACTCGATCTCCCACTTCTAGATTAAGTGACTCTTTCATCCCTTCCGATATTGTTACAAAAACAGAGCTATCATTTACATGATGAAGATCTCCTTCAATCAATTTTTCTGAATGCGTAAGCGAGTCACGGTAAGTAACTCTATATTCGCGCGTTATGGCCCAATTTGGTATACTATCTAACGTATCCTTCTGAATGGTTTCTATTAATTTTCCTTTCAACGATAACAACCTAGTTGAGATAATTGGAACTATTTGATTAACAGGCAAGTTATGATCTTCTACCAATTTCAGAACACCTTCTTTTTGGTAGGGCTGAATATCGAAAAGAATAGTATTTGAATCGTTTTCAGTACCAACAAACTCTACTTGGTTCAACAAACTATTTTGAATAAGCGTTAATGTAGACACCAAGAATGCCCCCAAACCAATTACCACGACCAATACTAATGTCTGATTATTAGGGCGAAATAAATTAGAAAGACTTTGTCGCCAAACAAAACTCCAACGAAATGGAAAAAAACGTTTTACTAACAAAATAAGTAATTTGGCTACTCCCCAAAGCGCTAAAAAAGCAACCAATAAGGCACAAAAAAAAGCAGCTCCTGTCTCCCAACTATTGGTTAAAAAATAGGCAAATATCAATGGAAAAGCAATTATTAGCAAAACAATGAATACTCTTAATTTTGATCTACGTACAACAGGAATTATACTCGTTCTTAATACCACCAAAGGCGGAATAAATCGAATACTAATTAGAGGGAGCATTGAAAAAAGAATAGAAATAATGAGTCCCAAACCCAAACCTTGAAAAACAGCCAACCAAGCTATACTCATATTAATATCGAGTGGCACAAATTCTTGTAAAACTAATGGTAAGGCAAACTGAAAAACCACCCCTAAAGCCACACCAATAATACTTCCAATACCGCCTAACCCTACCGCCTGAATTAGAAATATATTGAACGTTTGCCAACTAGATGCACCAATGCACCTTAACATAGCAACAGTTTTTTGCTTTTCCTTTACATAAATATGCACAGAACTAGCTACTCCGATACAACCTAAAATAAGCGCAACAAAAGCTAACAAATTAAAAAAACGATACATGTTTTGTAATGCTTTACCTAAGTTTTTTTTGCGTTTATCTACCGTATCATACGTAAGTCCATTTTTTTTTAATAAAGGTTTAAATTGCTCTTCAAGTGCTAGCGCCTCCTTTTCCGAATTTGTTTTAAAATAAGTATTATAAGTTATTCTACTTCCAAATTGCATCAATCCAGTACTATCTAGTACTTGTTTTGATATGTACACGGATGGCGTAAATGTTGATTGCATCCCTCCTCCCCCAGGTATTTTAACCACTTCACCCGCTATTTTTAAAGTAATTTTCCCTACTTTGATGGAGTCATCGGCACTAACATCAAACTGAGCTGCCAAATTAGCATCAACCATGGCGAATTTACCCGTTTTTATCAACTCATATGCATTTTCTGGAATTGTTTCTATTTTTCCGTAAAAAGGAAATTCCCCTTCTATCCCTACCACTCTCACTAATCTTACTCCTGAAGTGCTAGTCATAAACGATACCATAGACGCTAAACTAGCATCTGAAGCTTTTGGAAATTCGACAGAGTCAATTTCTGACACTATCTCTTCTTCCAACCCCTTGTTCGTATGAATTACAAAATCAGCACCAAGTAATTCCTTTGCCTGTAAGTTGATGTCATTCTGAAGATTGATATTAAAACTAGAAATAGCAACCAGAGCCGCAATCCCTATAATAATAGAAGAAATGAATAAAAAGAGGCGAGAAAAATTTCCTCTTGCATCTTTCCAAGCCATTTTCCATACCCATTGGTCATTAAATAAATATTTAGACTTCTTTTTTATTTTTATTTCGTATTCCATCAGTCTTTCTTTTCCATCTGTTGATCTGATTCTATTTTACCCCCCTTAATATGAAGAATACGATGGGTATGATTGGCTAATTCCATATTGTGTGTGACTAATACTAAAGTGGTATTTTCTTCTTTATTAATATTAAACAATAGATTTGTAATGGTAGTCGCTGTTTCATCATCTAGATTGCCCGTAGGTTCATCTGCAAATAAAATTTTGGGAGAGGATATAAATGCTCGAGCTATTGCCACTCTTTGTTGTTCTCCTCCCGAAAGTTGAGAGGGATAATGACCTATTCTCTCTCCTAGTCCCACTCTTTCAAGTAATTTTTTTGCTCGATTAGAAATGTCTTTTTCACCTCTAAGCTCTAAAGGGATCATGACATTTTCTAATGCAGTAAGCGTAGGAAGTAATTGAAAATTCTGGAACACAAACCCTACATGTCGATTCCTAACATAAGCTCTGTCGTCTTCATTTAACGCATTTAATTTCAAGTCAGTCAACAACACTTCTCCATCTGTAGGCACATCTAGTCCAGCACATAATCCCAACAATGTTGTTTTCCCACTACCTGAAGGGCCTACGATAGCCATTGTTTCTCCTTCTTTGATCGAAAACGTAACATCATCGAGTACTTTAAGTACATTTGTACCTGACCGAAAAGTTTTTGATATTTTATTTACCTCTAAAATCACATTCATTATTTATTATACTTTTATGAGTATAGTCGTTTAAACAATTTTTATATTGTTGAGACAACTTCAAAACAAGTTATACGTTTTCAATGAAAATAGTTTTGATTTACCATTAAAAGGTAAGATTTTAGTTTAAACAACAAACATGAAATTACGTACTTCTTTCATTATCACACTTTCTTTTGTAGTGTTATTTGCATTTGTCCCTCAAAAAGATAAAAAAACAATAATTTTTTTTGGTGATAGCCTCACTGCTGGGATGGGTTTATCCAAAGAGCAAGCGTTTCCTTTTCTTGTTCAAGAATTACTGACAAAAAAAGGAAATAATGTAGAAGTTATTAATGCTGGACTTAGTGGTGAAACTACTGCGGGAGGATTTTCTAGAGTAGATTGGATTCTTCGTAAGCCTATTGATATTTTTGTATTAGAATTAGGAGCTAATGATGCATTAAGAGGGTTGCCTTTAGATCAGACCAAACAAAACCTTCAAGGAATCATTGATAAAGTGAAGGCAAAATACCCCAATGCAACCATCATTGTTGCTGGTATGCAAGCTCCTCCAAATTTAGGAACACAATACATCAATACATTTAAAGAAATATTTCCATCCATTGCGCATGAAAACAACTTAGTATTAATTCCTTTTATATTAGAAAATGTTGCAGGACATACAGAATTAAATCTTCCAGATGGTATACACCCCAATGTAGATGGGCATAAAATCGTTGCAAATAATATAGTGAAGTATTTCGAAAACTTATTGTAGATATAATAAATTTCTCTTGTCTGCCATTATGGCATTATCTATTCTTTTAGTTAACTTTGCATTCCCAATAAAAAATGAATTATGGATAATGTAATTACAGACATTGATATTGTTGATAATAAAGAGAGTGAGGCATGTGGTGTAAAAATTTCCATGAATGAAAATACAGGGAAAGCACGAAAGATGTACATCGAAAGTTATGGTTGCCAAATGAATTTCTCTGACAGCGAAATTGTAACTTCTGTTATGAAGCAAAATGGTTTTGACACTACATCCGATTACAATGAAGCTGACGTTGTTTTTCTCAACACCTGCTCTATTCGTGAAAAAGCAGAACAAACCGTAAGAAATAGACTCAACCATTTTAATGCGGTAAAAAAGAAACGCCCAGACATGACCATTGGAATATTAGGTTGCATGGCTGAACGATTAAAAGAACAACTGTTAGAAGAAGAAAAAATAGTCGATATCGTTGTAGGGCCTGATGCATATCGTGATTTACCCAATTTAGTTCAAAAATCAGACGAAGGTCAAAAAGCCGTAAATACGTTTCTATCTAGAGAAGAGACTTATGCTGATATATCTCCTGTTAGGCTAAACTCCAATGGTGTAACCGCTTTTATTTCGATTATGCGTGGTTGTGACAACATGTGTTCATTCTGTGTGGTTCCTTTTACAAGAGGAAGGGAACGTAGTCGTGACCCTCAATCGATTGTAAAAGAAGCACAAGAACTTTATAACCAAGGATATAAAGAAGTAACGCTATTAGGTCAAAATGTTGATTCATACAAATGGTCAGAAGAACAGAATAACAAAGCTCGACTCGAAAGTTTTGAAAAAAAAGGAACTCAATTCACCATCATCAATTTTGCAAATTTACTAGAGATGGTGGCAAAAATAAATCCATCATTAAGAGTACGTTTTTCAACTTCTCACCCAAAGGACATTACAGATGAAGTGTTGTATACTATAAAAAAGCATGACAACATTTGCAAATACATCCATTTACCCGCCCAAAGCGGAAGCTCTCGAGTACTTGAACTTATGAATCGTACGTATACACGTGAATGGTATATTAATAGAGTAGATGCTATTCGTGAGATACTGGGCACTGAATGTGGTATTTCATCGGATATGATTACTGGATTTTGTACAGAAACAGAAGAAGAACATCAAGAAACACTCACATTAATGGACTATGTGAAATACGATTTTTCTTATATGTTTTTTTACTCCGAACGACCAGGGACTTTAGCAGAAAAAAAATTGAAAGACGATATCCCTCTAGAAATTAAGAAAAGAAGGCTTGCAGAGGTGATTGAAAGGCAACAAATTAGTGCACTTGAACGAAATAAACTAGATGTAGGTAAAGTTCATCAAATACTTATTGAAGGAACATCAAAACGTTCAGATGACTATTTATTTGGAAGAAATACTGCCAATAAAGTGGTTATATTTCCAAAGGAGCAATATAAAAAAGGGCAATATGTCAATGTATTAGTGGAAGACTGCACTACTGCCACGTTAACAGGAAAAGTAGTAACTCAATTTTAATACAACTATTTTGATAGACTCAGAGATATTAAGTATAAAGCAACGATTTGGCATCATTGGAAATTCTCCATTGCTTAATCATGCTATAAAAGTAGCTGTACAGGTAGCTCCTACAGATATGACCGTCCTTATTACTGGAGAGAGTGGTAGTGGGAAAGAATCATTTTCGAAAATAATTCATCAAGTCAGCAAGCGAAAACATGGTCAATTTATTGCCGTAAATTGTGGCGCTATACCTGAAGGAACAATCGACTCAGAACTCTTTGGTCATGAAAAAGGAGCATTTACAGGAGCGCATGAAGCTCGAAAAGGGTATTTTGAAGTTACAAATGCAGGCACTATCTTTTTAGATGAAATTGGTGAATTACCATTAAGCACACAAGCACGTTTACTTCGTGTTCTTGAAAACGGAGAATTTATAAAAGTAGGATCTTCCAAAGTTTTAAAGACAGATGTACGAGTAGTTGCAGCTAGTAATGTGGATTTAATGAAAGCTGTAGAGAAAGGAAAATTTCGTGAAGATTTATACTACCGATTAAGTACTGTACCTATATATGTACCTCCTTTACGGGAACGAGGGACAGATATTGATTTGATTTTCAGGAAATTTGCAAGTGATTTTTCTGAAACATATCGCGTAAAACCTATCTCACTTACCCAAGATGCAAAAGAAGTGTTGTTGAAATACAGGTTCCCGGGCAACATAAGGCAATTAAAAAACCTTGCCGAACAAATTTCAGTACTTTCTACGGGAGATCGAGAAATAGATGCTCCTACTTTAGTAGGGTACCTCCCCCAACAAAATAGCAACTTACCAACCCTGTATAACTCTCCCGACAAGGAAGACTTTTCTGAAAGAGATCTTTTATATAAAGTCTTATTCGACATGAAAAAAGACATGTCAGAGTTAAAAAAATTAGTCCACAAAGTAATGTCTGATAGTGGAAACTCTAGTCAAATTCTTAGTGAGCATGAAGATTTACTTAAAACTGTTGATGAAAAGGAACATTCTCATCAAATTGAATCACCCTACATGATTGATGTAAAAAATGCTGCTCCTCAACATAACACCCCTTTGCCTGTCAAAATCAAAGAAACTCCTTTAGACATACAAGATATTACACATGAAACGGAAGATGACGAATCGTTATCGATAGAAAAGAAGGAAAAGGAGCTTATTGTTAAAGCTTTACGTAAAAATAATAACCGAAGAAAAAATGCTGCTGGTGATCTCGGTATTTCGGAACGAACTTTGTATAGAAAAATTAAACAATATGAAATTGAAGAATAATATATTTAAAGTTAGCGTTCTAATTTTTTATTTGCTTGCCGCTAATGCCTGTTCGGTAAGTTATACAATGTCAGGAATTTCCATCGACTACGATCAAGTTAAAACTATTTCGATACAACCATTTTACAACGACATATCACAAGGACCAGCAAACATTTCACAGACTTTTTCCAATGCAATAAATGACTATTACCAACAAAACACCAACTTATCATTAATACAACAAGAGGGTGATTTACAGATAGAAGGAGGCATAACAGGCTATCGGCTACAACCTGTTGCACCAAGGTCATCAGGAAATAATACTGTAAACGATTTTACAGCTCAAACACGTTTAACTTTAACCGTAAAAGTTACTTTCTACAACACTACTGACGATACTTATAATTTTGAAAATAGAAATTTTACATTTTTTAAAGATTTTGACAATGCTACTCAAGACCTTACAACTATAGAAACAGAACTAATTGATGAGATATTTGAACAAATCATCATGGATATCTTCAATGCCTCAGTTGCCAATTGGTAATTTTTAACTATTTTTAAAAAAACTTACTTCATGGTATTGTGAATAAACAGAGACTCATCAATGTACTTAGGGATAAAAAGACCCTTACCACAAATGAAATTAGTGAGCTAAAAAACTTGTCTAAAAGCTACCCTTATAGTCAAATTTTTCATGTTCTAATTGCAAAAGGAAGCTATGGTCATGCACTCCCTAGTGCTCAAAAAGATTTGCATATGGCAGCAATGTATATAGCTGACCGAACACTTTTAAAAACGATTATGACTGAGGGATCTACTATTCCTGATAGAACCATAATCACAAAAAACAAACCATCTACCTATCATAAAACTGAAGATTCACTACCTACAAAACCTTTATCTAATAGTGAGGGGGATTTATTAAGGGCAGAAGTACTCAAAAACTTAGAGATACTAATTGAAAATAAAAAACATTTTCAATTGGAAGAAGATATTGATTTAAAAAAAGCTACTAGTCCAAAAACCAAAACAACTAAGGAAACAAAAAAAACTACTACTACAAAAAGTAAAATATCAAAGGAGTCAAAAAGCGTTATTACCAAAACAAAGAAGGTCGCCTCAAATAAAAGTGAAAGCAAAAAAGATGCCTTTAATCAAATTAATATAATTGATGATTTCATTAAAAAACAGCCTTCTATATCCAGAAAATTAAAACAACAACCTGCCTCAAAACAGCCTCAAAAAGACTTATCCGAGCCTAGTGCGAGTTTTGGGGAAGATTTAATTTCCGAAAATTTAGCTCAAATACTTGTAAAGCAAGGACAAAATGACAAGGCTATTGATATTTATAAAAAATTAATTTGGAAATTTCCACAAAAAAAGGCTTACTTTGCGACTCGAATTGAAGAATTGAAAAAATAAGGAAAGAATATGTATATAATAATGTCATTAATCGTGGTTGTAAGTGTATTGTTAGTATTGGTAATACTAGCTCAAAACTCTAAAGGTGGAGGCTTAACCAGTCAATTTGGAGGCTCAGGTGCCAGTAATATGATTGGGGTTAAAAAAACAACCGATTTATTAGAAAAAATAACATGGGGACTCGCTATTGCACTTTGTGTATTAGCCATATCTTCAAAATTCGTAGCTGATAGTGACACTAGTAATAACAATGGATTAATTTCCCCGAGTATAGAAAGAGCTCAAGAACAACAATCTATCCCTACTTTAGATTTGGGAACTTCAGAAGGTATTAATGAAGAAGCGAGTACTACTGGTTTGGAAGATTTAACAACAGGAGAAGAAGGAACTGATTCATTACAATAGTCACATACTTATAAAAGTATTTAAAAACCTGATTTACTCGTAAATCAGGTTTTTTCATTCATAACCTACCAACTCAGCATTGATATTCTCAAACATAATGAAATCCATATCTAATTTAAGAAGAAAACTGACATCTATCCATTACTAAAACGCAATTATGTCAGTTCAATTCTTTCATTAATGATAAATAACTGAAATATTGACGTGCATTTATTATAAATAATCGTTGGCATAAGAAATGATAGATGTGCCATGAATTCAAAATTGAATTAATTTTAACCTTAAACATATTTTATAATGTCAAAATTAAAAATCACCCCTCTTGCCGACAGAGTTCTTGTTGAAGCCGCTGCTGCTCAAGAAACTACTGCTTCTGGAATAATAATTCCTGACACAGCTAAAGAGAAACCACAAAAAGGGAAAGTTGTAGCAGTAGGGAACGGTAAAAAAGATGAGCCTTTAACCGTAAAAGTAGGCGATGAAGTATTATACGGTAAATACGCAGGGACTGAAATCACTATTGAAGACGCAGAATACTTAATGATGCGAGAAGCTGATATTTTGGCAATCGTATAAATAGTAATCCCCCACAAATAAAAAATAAACATTTAAAAAATATATAAAATGGCTAAAGAAATAACTTTCGATACATCGGCTAGAGACAACCTTAAAAAAGGAGTTGACAAATTAGCAGATGCAGTAAAAGTAACATTAGGACCTAAAGGAAGAAATGTAATCCTTGATAAAAAATTTGGATCACCTACTATTACCAAAGATGGTGTATCAGTTGCTAAAGAAATTGAACTAAAAGATCCTATTGAAAATATGGGTGCTCAATTAGTGAAAGAAGTGGCTTCAAAAACTGCTGACGATGCAGGAGACGGAACAACTACTGCTACTGTACTTACTCAAGCAATTTTCGGTCATGGAATAAAAAACGTGGCAGCTGGAGCTAATCCAATGGATTTAAAAAGAGGAATTGACAAGTCAGTCATTGCTATTGTTGAAAATTTAAAATCTCAATCTAAAGAGATAAAAACTAATAACGAGATTTCGCAAGTAGCTACTATTTCTGCCAATAACGATAGTGAAATTGGTGGAATGATTGCTTCTGCCATGGAAAAAGTAGGCAAAGATGGTGTTATTACAGTTGAAGAGGCAAAAGGCACTGAAACTGAAGTAAAAACTGTTGAAGGTATGCAATTTGACAGAGGTTACTTATCTCCCTATTTTGTTACAAATGCAGAAAAAATGGAAGTTGAGTTAGAAGCTCCTTATATTTTAATTTATGATAAGAAGATTTCTAACATGAAGGAACTTCTCCCTATTTTAGAAGCCGTTTCTCAAACGGGAAAACCTTTAGTTATTATTGCTGAAGACGTTGACGGAGAAGCACTAGCAACTTTGGTAGTAAACAAAATAAGAGGAGCATTAAAAATAGCTGCTGTAAAAGCACCTGGTTTTGGTGATAGAAGAAAAGCGATGTTGGAAGACCTTGCTATTTTAACAGGTGGTACTATGATCTCAGAAGAAAGAGGTTATAAATTAGAAAGTGCTACATTAGAATACTTGGGTACGTCTGAAAAAATAAATATCGACAAGGACAATACCACTATCGTGAATGGTGCTGGAAAACCTGAAGATATTGAGGCTAGAGTAAACCAAATCAAAGCACAAATAGAAACTACTTCTTCTGATTACGACAGAGAAAAACTTCAAGAAAGGTTAGCAAAACTATCTGGTGGTGTTGCAATCCTTTACATTGGAGCCGCTACTGAAGTAGAAATGAAAGAGAAAAAAGATAGAGTTGACGATGCATTGCACGCTACTAGAGCAGCTGTTCAAGAAGGCGTAATCGCTGGTGGAGGTGTTGCCCTTATTAGAGCTATAGATTCATTAGATGGCGTAAAAACGATGAATGAAGATGAAGAAACTGGTGTCAACATTATTAGGTTAGCCGTTGAATCTCCTTTAAGAACCATAGTTGCTAATTGCGGTGGAGAAGGATCTGTAGTGGTACAAAAAGTAAGAGAAGGAAAAGGTGACTTTGGATACAATGCTAGAGAAGATAAATACGAACAACTTTTCAAGGCTGGTATTATCGATCCTACTAAAGTAACTCGTTTGGCGTTAGAAAATGCATCTTCTATTGCTGGTTTGTTATTAACTACCGAAGCTGTTGTTTCTGACATTGAAGAAGAAGGTGGTGCTGCACCTGCTATGCCTCCAATGGGTGGCGGAATGCCTGGCATGATGTAATTATTTATTTACATCAACCTTATTACTATAAAAAAGTCCTAATAGATTATTAGGACTTTTTTTATACCATTTCGTACATAAAATCTAAACAGTAATAGTACGGTAATAATAAGTATTTTCAATTTTAAGAAATAAACGGCTATTAGGTATCAATCTTTTTAATTTTTCATCATCATCAACACTATCTACTCTTACTTCATAACATGAATTTAAGCTATTATCATAAATAATGAATTTCTTTTTCGGTTTGACAGGGAATAAATTGAACATGGCTACTAAGTTTTAATTAAACTATAATTATCAAAACACATGCCTAAGAACAATAATTGCTTTGAAGTAAATCAAAGCAATTATTGTTCTCAAAGTGTACGAAAATGAACTCTTAAACTTTCGATATTGAACAACCTCATTATTTATAACACGATTCTATAGGTCTAATAATAACTACAATTGCTAAAAGGGGTATCATAATTACTTGTTCGCATATCTTTTCACAAGATAATGTTAAGCCTCAATTATTGATTTTTCAATTTTAAAAAATATATCAAATGATAGTAGTAATCGTTCAATTAAATAATTTCAGATTACTATTTAAATTTTCTAACTATTTTATAAATAAAAAAGAATGAATAGCTTAATGCTATGGCTACTAAAAAAATTCCAATTACGTATTTTTCCATACTTGAAATAATACAAGCACAATGCCAAGACTAAAATCACCCTTTACAAGTATAAATCAAGGATTTGAATATTACAATTTTCTCAATTGCAAATTAAATTCTCAAAATAAGAAAAGTCTTTATTTAAGAACAGTTGTATCACATACTAACTATGAAATCAATTAGCACATATAATTCGTATCGCTACGTTTTTTTATTATTCTTTTTTTTAGGAAAAATATAGACAAGACTAACAACAAACCCTCCAATACTTTGTTCGAAAAGATGCCATATTGCATTTTTAAAAACGTAAGGTATGGGTTCGCTATGTGCTCCTGCCATAGCCAGTTCGTGAGGAAATACCCACAACACTCCTATAAGTCCTCCGAAGAATAGCCCCTCCCATATTGTTTTCTTCTTGCAGCTCGTTTGATATAGGTAAGACATAAAAAATGCTAGTATAATATATGCTATTGCTATAATCCCTATACCTTCATGATCTGCATCGGTTTCATTTTTATAATAGTGAATTGCAATAATTGTGTGCCACAATCCTGCTACGACCCACATGGTAACACCACTTAACAAAGTGGATAAAATCATTTTTTTCCACTGTAATGGTTTTGTACTCGTTGTTTCTGATAATAAATTCATATTCATGTAGTTTATAAGTGAGCTTCAAAACTCAGCAACTCCTCCACTAAAAACTTGAATAAACTGACTATTTACGACTGGACGATGGGGATATACCAAAAGCACCTTTAAATGTGCGTGTAAAATGAGGTTGATCCGAAAAGCCCCCCATAAAAGAGGCTTCTGTGAGGCTATTTTGTTCATATATAGCGTATATTGATTTAACAAGTTTGCTATGAAGCACAAACTTTCGGAATGTCATACCAGTTTCTTTTTTAAATAAACGTGCAAAATGACTTGTCGATAAGTGAACAGCACTAGCTATTTGATTAATTGATAATTTCTCGCTTTCACTTTGCATAATCAAATTGAAACTATTACGAATACGATCGTCTATTAACATCCCTTTACTATTCGATTTAGCAGGAATTAAAGACGTTTTCTCCAGTAAATACTCTACTTTTTCGGTGTCTTTCTCTGCACCACAAAACCAATCTTTATATTCTTTCAACACCTCTCCAAAAGAATCGATTTTTAGTTTTTGAATGCTAATATCAGGGTTATAGAGACGGACACCACAATTAGAATATGGAACAATGTGAATAAATACAACATAGTCGTCCTTACTTGTCTGAAGATTATAACTCGTGTTTTTTTGAATTATAGCAACATCATAAAAATCATGTTCGTTATTTTCTGTAGTTATTTTAAAAGGTGCTCCTAATGAAAGAAGGATCGTAATTGCATAATATTTATGAAAAGACGACTGTACATTTTTACCAACATATATCCCTCCTATTTCTGAAAAACCTATTTTATACCCATTTTTATTCACAATTCGGTAGTTCTAATAATTCTAGCATTAATAATATTGAGAATATTCATCAGGTAATGATTCCAATTTTCTGATTTCTATATTTTTATAATACACTTCTGCTGCTTCACTCTGCAATTGAATTCTTCCTTTGTCCAAAGGGATTGATTTTCCTTGTTTAACATATCTAGAATTTTGAAGAATCATTACCACTTGTCCATTTACAATGTGTAGACTTTTATCTTCAAAACAAATCAATTCTAATGTATTCCATTGCCCTGGACTATTTTCGTAATTAGCACTACGAAGACAAAACCCTTGTGTAATTTCTCCCTCACCCATAGGTAAAAAAGCTTGATTTTCATCTGCAACTGGGTTCATAATATATTCTGGGATAAAAGCTTTAATATCGATTGCAGAAGTAGCCTGATTCCAATAATCACCCATGTGCCCTTCCATAATTTGAAATTCTTGTGACAGCATCCATGACCTCCAATATTCAGCCCCATGCTCACCTATAGAATGATATAATATTCCTGAATCTTTTAACAAATCTACCCTTGGCACCCATTTCTTGTCGCCCCATTTTACTTTCAATCTGAAATGATAATTTTCGTATTCTTCTCTAGTATATAAACACCCATAGATTTCGCCACTAACTTTTAATACAGGTTCGTTATTCTCTTCAATTACTGTGAAAACATTGTATTCAGGATGATTTACTCCTATTGGGGCAATAATATTTCCTTCTTTATCCTTCGGCACTTGGCCATCATAACCCAGTTGATGTTTATAACTTAGATAGCTATCCCATTGTGATAAATCTTTATCCAACAAGTTGGTCCAATGGACTTCTTCTCTGCATGACCCAATCCCAATAGAAATTAATAATAATAGCAATATATTTTTCATGTGTACAATTTCATTATGATACGAATATTATAAAAAACGAACAATTTAACGATAATCAATTAGATCAATAAACAAAAAGCACTTATTGATCTATTTTTGTGACAAGAGTTTACCAAAAATTAGTCTATAGTATGTCATAACTATTATTAAATGTACATATATAGTTGTTCATATTACTGATTAACAAAAAAAGCAAACTCTGTGAGTTTGCTTTTTTAATATTTTGAATTATAAAAACGTATTAATTCACGACTTTCACATTCACAGCATTCAAGCCTTTTTTACCTTCTTCCACATCAAATTCTACTTGGTCGTTTTCACGAATCTCGTCAATAAGACCTGAAGAATGTACAAATATATCTTCACTTGAATCTGTTGGTTTAATGAATCCAAATCCTTTGGTTACATTGAAAAATTTTACTGTTCCTTCCATTTGTTTATTATTATTAATTATTCTTATGATACGATTATAGGGAATACATTTAACAAGGCACTATTAAACATACTTAAATTTTCTCTTTTCTGTGTGATAGTATTATTAACTATTTAAATTATCCAATAAGCTTTCTTTAAATCTTTTTATCATCTTCTCTTCTTCATCTACTATACCTTCATGTGCATCTGCTATTTTTTCCAGTAAATCTATAAAAAAGGGATAGTGTTCGCTAGGGCCATTCGATCGAAATACTTTCATCGCTTTAAGAAACACTATATTTGGATTCGTATTTAACACACGCTCTTCCTCAAAGGATAAAGAAATTTCTTTAGCCCACTCATGGTTGGCTATCTCTTTTTTAAATACATCAATTTCTACTTGCTGTACTTCTCCATCAATTTTGGCAACAGCATAAATCACTTTACCAAAAGCTTGTCTTAAATTATTACTCGGTTCTTCCATTAATTAAATAAGTTTCTTTCCTTTAAATGTATTCACCTCGATTTATACCATAGTTTTATCAATTGTTCAAATAAAAATAATAAAATCATTTGGAATTCCAAGATGGAATTATGAAAAAACAATTATCAATATACTTACTTATAAAAAATAAACAATGCCATGAGTATTCAAAATACAGCCTTCAATCCTATTTGAAAGTTTCTAGGCATCCCTGGTCGTAATCCTGCAGGCCTCCTTGACACTATAAATGATTCATTGGTAACATTTCGAATAGACCCAAATAACGTTATATTTCTTGAAACAAAAACATTAGAAGAAACATCAATCATCATCTGCGAATCAATTTTATTATCCATAGCTATTTC
>JAOULS010000135.1 GCA_029881895.1 Cyclobacteriaceae bacterium
GTTTCGATAGCATAGCACCGCTATGGTGAGAAGCATAACAAAGCGAAGCGACTGATTTGAAGCGAGTTAAGACCGTAATAGAAGTGTTATTGCATAATTCGGGTTTAATGCTCGATGTGATTTAGCCAATTTTTCAATTGCTGCTCGAAGAGAAGCTTCATTTACACTTTTGTTATTAATAGCATCCATTCGGCTTATTCTTCCAATGGCGTTTTCAGGTGAAATCGGAGCAGTTAATTCTTTAAGATTTACTATGTCTTTTTCAGTTGTAGAAATATCATCTGTTATTTTTAGTTTAATGGTGCGTTTTTCTAACTGATCCATATCCCCTAAACTACTCTAATTCGTTTATCTTTTTATATAATTTTCAATGAAAAACTTGTCTGAGAAGTATTTTTGATGCCAATTTTTATTCACTCGGTCTAGTATAATTCCTTCTGCAAAACCAACTGAATAAAAGGTTACTCTTTTATGTTCATTTAATTGATGTTGATGTAACACCTCTAATTCAGAGATGTACATTATTTTCTTTAGCGCATTGAAAGGAACAAAATCAGGCAAACGTAACACTTCTTCTGATGGGGTATAATTCTTTAAATACTCTAAGAATTTAAATTCTGTGTAACGAGCTATTCCTTCTTGCCATACTTGAAAAGAAAAATAGCTATAATCGTCATCACTCAAAAGTTGTTTAAATTTTAATTTTTCGTTTTGGTAATTTATTAAACTGACTTCGAAAAGGCTATCATCTTTAGCCATTGCTGTTTTGTATAATTGTTGAGTATACAACTCAAATTGTTGAATGACAGGCACACTATCGTAAGGGAAGGGGTAATTAAGCATCCACATCCCCGTGTTATCCCCTTTTGATAAATTAAGCTTATTTACACTTTCATAATAATCAGGGTATGTATGTTGATATTGATGAAAGTGTTCATGTAAAAGCGTAATGATCCATTCGGATGAATTTTTGTTTGTATTCTCAGGAGTGCCTACCACTATGCAACTCAACCCATTTACTGCTGGAAAAGTGGCAAGAAGGTGGGGGCTAAATTGCTTCTTCCTAACAAAAATATTAGTCTGAAGTACCTTGTCTTTACCTACAAATTTAAAATCCTTTGAAGGGTTAGGATGGTTGATTAAAAATTCAACACTATCCGTGACTAACAGAATGACAAATGGCACGGAACGATATCCTTCCCATATACTATCACCATATTGTTCCGCAATTTTGATGGCTTCTTTTATTCGATATTTATCAGCTTCTCGCAAACCTGATGACTGACCTAGCACGAAAGAGGTTGAAAAAATAACGATCGTGATAATAAGGGTTCTCATCAGCATTTGGTTTTACATTTAGTCTATATCACAAACTATAGATGTTTCAAACGAAGAAAAAGTTTGCTCTTGACCGTTTATTATTTTCCTTCTGATATTCGTAACAAATCACCAAACACACCTCTTGCCGTCACCTCCGCTCCTGCTCCTGCTCCTTGAATTACTATGGGTTGCTCACCATACGCTTCGGTATATATTTCAAAAATAGCATCAGCATTTTTGATATTTCCCAAAGGAGATTGCTTTGATGCCTTAACCAACGCTACAGACAATTCATTTTTTTGTACATCCAACTCTCCCACATAGCGCAGCACTTCGTCAGCATTAATATTTTGTTTAATCGCATCATAATGGTTATCGAACACCTCTTTCCTGCTCAAAAACGATTCGAAATCATCTTCATTTAATAGTTCATCGGGTATTAAGTTTTCAACTTTTATATCTTCAATCTCCGTTTTCATTCCAATTTCTCTGGCAAGAATAATTAGTTTTCGTGCCACGTCCATTCCGTTCAAGTCATCCCTAGGATCAGGTTCTGTAAATCCATTCTCTCTGGCTTCAAGTACAATGTCCGTAATAGGGTCTGTCCGCTCCGAAAATTGATTAAAAATATAACTCAACGACCCACTAAAAACACCTCTTATTTTATAGACTACGTCAGCCGAATTTGACATTTGCTGCAATGTATTGATAATGGGTAATCCTGCACCAACATTTGTTTCATATAAAAAATATCGTCCTTTTTTCAATACTAGATTCCTGATATCTTGGTAATAGGAATAGGCTGAAGAATTTGCTTTCTTATTTGAAGCAACAATATCAAGTCCGCTATTCAAAATTTCCAGATAGGCTTCAGCAACGGTTTGTGAAGAGGTGTTGTCCACAAATATTACATTTTCTAATGTTGAAGATTTTAACTCGTGAAGTATGTCCGTTAAGTTATTCTGATGCTCACTTTTTCCTAATGTCTCAAGCCATTCTGAGCCGAATCCTTCTGGGTTGAAGATGTACTTTTTGGAATCGGCAACACCTACCACATTTATTTTCAAATTTCGTTTTTCAATTAATTTTTCAGGAGTATCAATAATCTGGTTTATAAACCGAGCGCCAACCACTCCTTTTCCTAAAGCGAACACATTCAATGTTTTTGTAACACCAAACACTTGATTATGAACAATATTAACAGCTTTTTTTAAATTACTATTATCGATAACTAATGAGATATGCTCTCCTGAAATGCTATTACTAATTAAGTGCATCCATATTTTATTTCTACGTAACCCATATATTGCTTTTTCAAGCGAATAGTTATGGCGACCCAGGATGGCTATTACTGCCATCTCTTTATCAATAACGATTTTTGAAATAAGCCCCATTTCTAGGTCATCAGCAAACTCTTTTTTCAATAATTTGTCTGCCAAATCAGCATCATCGGCATTTATTACAAACCCTATCCCTCTTTCGGAAGAAGCTTGCGCAATTAACCGAATACTAATGTTATGCTTTCCTAAAATGGCAAAAATTCTACCATCTATACCCACTTTCCCATTTATCCAATTGCTCTCAATCTTAACTAATGCTAAGTCTTCGATAACAGATACTGCTTTAATCCCTTTTTCTGAACCGTTCGAATCAATGAGTGTACCTTCCTTTTTCTTGTCAATACTACTATAAATTTTTAATGGAATTTCTCTTTCCATTAGTGGCTCAATCGTTTTGGGATGAAGTATTTTTGCTCCAAAATTAGCTAGTTCATGCGCTTCTTTAAAACTTAGATGATCAATGCGTTTCGCATTGGTCACATACTTAGGACTTGCGGTATACACACCATCTACATCGGTCCAATTTTGCACCTCTTTTGCATGGGTGAAAAATGCAATTAGCGTAGCAGTATAATTAGATCCATTTCTTCCTAGTGTTACCGTTTCATTTATCTCATTTGAGGCAATAAACCCAGTAATTACAGAAATAGTGTCAGAAGCTGCATTTGCAAAATAGTGCTTTGTTAATTGTTGAGAGGTAATTTTGTCGATTTCAAAATCTTTTTCTGATACCTCTACCTTGATAAGATTTCGTGCATCAACAAACTGAGCTTTACTATTCTTGCTCTTTAATATATGTGTTACCAACTGAGCACTAATTAGTTCGCCAAATGATAAAACCCTATCTTTTGCTCTTGTAGAATTGATTTTTAGTTGTTGTAATGCTACTAATACTTCTTTTAATTCCGTAAAAATAGTGTCTAAATTCAATCTATATTCATCTAAATTTTGATACTCGATAAAGGCATCATACGAAGCATTAAATTCTTCCCCTGCTACTGCTAGTTCATATAAGTGGGTGAGTTGATCTGTACTTGACCCAATGGCAGAAACAACAACTGCCAACGATCCGTATTTATGCTCTTCTATAATAATGTCAATTACGTTAGTAATCGGAATTCCTTTTTTTAAAGATTTTCCTCCAAATTTTAGCACTCTCATATCGCTCTAATATTTTTTTATAGTGTTATCAATTTCATCAGACCATGCTAAAATTCCTCCTTTTAGGTTGAACAATGTTCTGATTCCTTTTTGTGACTGAATAAACTCTATTGCTTTTGCACTTCTTTTCCCACTTCTACAATACACCACTACTTCTTTTTCCTCTGATATTTCTGATAGATTATGAGGGATTGTTTTTAAAGGAATATTGTCTCCCCCTATTGACGCAATATCCAACTCGTGAGGCTCACGTACATCTAATAGCTGAAAGTTTTTGCCCTCATCTATCCATGTTTTAAGTTCGGTTACTGATATTTCTTTTACCATCGTTTAATTATTTATAAAACCCTTAATACATTTTGACAATTGTTTTACTTCTAGCAAAAACCCATCATGGCCATAGTCAGATTCAATCTCCTCATATTGCGCATTGGAGAGGTATTGAACTAACTGCTTTTGCATTTTGGTAGGCAGCAGCTGATCGGTATTTATGCCAACTACAAGTGTTTTTGACGTAATCTTTTTTAGTGCTTGTGCTACTCCGCCTCTACCTCTACCCACGTTATGGCTGTCTAAACACTTCGTAAGATAGTAATAAGCTAATGCATTAAATCGTTTCGCTAATTTTTCTCCTTGATAACGAATATAGGAAGCTGCTTTAAATTCATCCGTTCTATCGTCTTCGTCAGTTTGCTGTACATTATACGCTTCTGATGTACGATAGGTAAGCATACCAATTGCTCTGGCGGCTTTAATTCCCTCTCTGCCACCATCCTTTTGTCCGAAAGTAGAATCGGCCTGTATGGCTAACCGTTGAGCTTCATGAATGGCGATACCCCAAGCAGATTCTTTTGCTGCAGAGGCAATCAAGATCAAATGTTCAATATCTCCTTGAAATGAATGAGCGAATTCCAATGCCTGGCTGCCACCAAATGAGCCTCCTATTGCAACATGTATTCTATTAATTTGCAACTCGTTAGCTAATAAAACTTGAGCATTAACTACGTCTCGAACGGTAAAGAAGGGGAAGTCTAAATTTGTAGGCACTATACTTCCATAAGGAGAACCGATAACATTTGAACAAATAATAAAATGCTCATCAGGATTAAATAACTCATTTTCGCCAAACAAGCCAGGCCACCAATCTAGCACATCCGCATTTGCAGTGAGTGCATGAAAAACCCAAACCACATTGCTCTTTTCCGAATTCAATGTCCCAAAAGTTTGATACACAATTTTTAATTCAGGTAAAACTTCACCTGACTCCAATTGAAAATATTCTTTATAATAATACTTATCTATACTCATTTCGAAACAACCAAAGCTTGTTTTATGTCATTAATTAAATCATCTATATGCTCTAACCCTACAGAAAAACGGATAAATCCAGCGGTGATTCCTACTGCCAATTGTTCCTCTTCTGTTAATTTCGAGTGCGTAGTAGAAGCAGGGTGTGTGACAATGCTTCGGCTATCACCTAGATTGGCGGTAAGCGAATGTATTTTGAGTGCATTTAAAAAACGTGCCCCTCTTTCTTTGCCTCCTTTTAGTTCGCAACCTACTAACCCTCCTCCTTTTTTCATTTGCTTTAGCGCTAATTGGTATTGAGGATGATTTGGCGAATGTGGGTAAATCACCTTCTCTACCTCTTCACTCGTTTCTAAAAATTGATAGAGTTGAACAGCATTTTCACAATGCCTGTCCATACGCAAGGCAAGGGTTTCAAGGCTTTTGGAAAGCACCCATGCATTAAATGGCGATAAACTTGGCCCTGTACGTCTGATAAACTCATAACACTTGTCGATGTACTCTTGTTTGCCAAGAATGGCTCCTCCAAGAACACGCCCTTGTCCATCAATATACTTCGTAGCAGAGTGAACAATAATATCTGCTCCAAAATTGGAGGGTTGTTGAAGGTATGGTGTGGCAAAACAATTATCTACTACTAAAATCAATTGATTCGCCTTACTTAATTCGCCTAAAAAAGTTAGGTCTGCCAATTTCAATGTTGGATTAGAAGGCGTTTCTACAAAAAGTAACTTTGTAGTTGGTTTTATGGCTTGTTTCCAGCTATTATTATCATCAACCTCAACGAGGGTATGTTCAATGCCATAATTGGGCAATATCGCCTTTAATATATTAAGGGAATTCCCAAAAATGGCAGATGACGCTACAACATGATCTCCCGCTTTTAAGAGCGAGGCGAACGTAACAAATACTGCTGCCATGCCTGTTGCGGTAGCTATTCCTGCTTCCGTATTTTCTAATACCTTTAACTTATTGGTAAATTCATCGCAATTGGGATTCGAAAATCGAGAATATAAGTTCCCCTCAGCATCTCCATTAAATAAAGCTGCCCCTTCTTCGGCAGAATCGAAGGTGAAACTCGATGTTAAGTATAGAGGTGATGAATGCTCTTTTTGTAATGTTTGAGCCGTTTGATTGCGGATTGCTAAGGTTTCAAAATGTAAATTTTCCATTCTTGTATTTATTTAAACGTATCAAGAATGGTGTGGGGAGAGGAAAGAAACGTACTCTTTAGGAAAATAAAAGAGACCATTTACTATCTTATGATTTATCTTGCTCTATGTAGAGCAGGAATTAGCACCTTCTGATTCAAACCAGGGTTGCTAAGGTTTCGTAGGGCCATTCCCTCCACCTTTCTTGATAACAAATTATTTAAAAGAACTAATTAACTACAAAGGAAAGATTATTTCTCGATTAATCAATGATTTATTGATTGATTTTTAAGTAACCTGTGAAAAATACTTCTCTCGTAAGCGTAATAGTAGTTGAAATTATTTTAAATGTTTGGCCAACAAACTATGAAAATGGTGTACCCCTTTTTCTTTTGTAGGAGAAAACCTTCCAGTAGTATAAAACCTTGATTGCAATCCTTTATGTACCCCTTCTACAACAAACTCATCCTCTCTCTCTACCTTGTCTAGCAATGCACCTGCACCTGTATTTAATTTCTCTTCATCATAAACATACGTAATAAAAGACACCTTGGTCTTGTTCACACTTATCGGTTTCACAATATTTATCGAAAGCCCCCAAGGGTAAAAATTAAACATCATATTGGGAAATACCCAGTAATAATACGCTGCAACATCTTTGCCATAGTCGATATGATTTTTTGGTAAATCAAACACCTCTTCTGCGCTATTGGTATACCCAATTTGTAGGTTTACATAATCATAAATTTCGGTGGTATAGTCGCCATAGTCCAGTACCTTATTCAAATCGTCATGCACAAAAGGGATATGAAACCCTTCAAGATAATTGTCGCAATACAATGCCCAATGGCAATTGACTAAATAGTCTTTACTTAATGATTCGTCTACTTTAAATTCATGTAATGGCAAAAAACTAACCCGTTCGTCCATTATCTTCAACACTTCGGTAAAATCGAATGAGGGGTTAAGTCCTGCAAACAAGAAGGAGCCCCATTTTCTTACAGGAAATTCATGTAAGTGGTCACACGCTCTTGGAAAGTCCTCCGCTTCGGAAAATTCTGGCATCGATTTCATCTTCCCATCCAATTCGAACCTACGACCATGATACAAGCATAGAAGGTTTTTAGCTTTGCCCGCATTTTGCACAACCATATTTCCCCTATGACTACATACATTTGTGAAACATTTTATCTCATCTGAGGTATTGCGCACGAGCAACATCGGTTCGGTGAGATAATGATCGAGTAAAACAAAAGGATAAACGCTTTCTGAAAGCGGCACAAGGTTTTCGTCTCCCACCCATTGCCATGATGATGCAAAAACGTTCTCTTTTAATGCTTCAAATATCTGAGAATTTGTATAGAAACTTCCTGGCAATGTCTCGGCCTTTCTAATATCAGGATCAATATAAAAGGGTTTACTCATGGTGATGCTATTTTTTATTACTCCTACTACCCAAAGTAATCACTTTTTATGATTTGTGATAATAACAGGCATTATTTTATTTAATCCATATTTTATTTTTTTATGAAATCAC
>JAOULS010000136.1 GCA_029881895.1 Cyclobacteriaceae bacterium
TCCTATTTTAACCAAAGTACAACTATAGTAGAAACGAATGTATTTAGTAAAGTAAATAATGGAGCAATATTGGGAGATATCGTTCAATCTGTAACGGTGAATAACGATGTAGCCTATGTAATAGTAAACAATAGTAATAAGGTGGAGGTAATAAATGCGCATACTTTAGAAAGTATCACTTCTTTTGATGCTGCATTGCCTCGCTATATGACCATAGCCAATGGAAAAGGATATTTAACGGAATGGGGAGCTGATTTTGCCACACCAAGAGTGAAAGTGATTGATTTAAGTAATCACACGGTACAATCTGAAATCATCGTTGAATCAGGTGCAGAACAAATAGTAACTGCAAAAGGAAAAGTATACGTGGCCAATTCATGGAGTAATACCATTTCGGTGATTGATCCTTCAACAGATCAAGTAATAACAAATATTGCTACTAATTTTTGGGGTATTTCTGGTTTGTCAGTTGATAAAGATGAAAACGTGTGGGGAGTTTATGCAGGGTCAACTAATTGGACGGTAACACCTTCTGTGGCAAATAACGATGGGGCAATAGTGAAAGTTAACACGATTGATGATGCTGTTACTTCAAGTACAAGTGTTGGCTTAAATGTAAGTAGTAAAGTAGCCATGAATAGCACGGGGGATAAATTGTTATACATGGCTGGGAATAGTGTTTATGGATTTAGCACGGCAGACATGACATCAGTCGAAATTATTAATGAATCTACCGCTATTCATTTTTACGGAATAGGAGTAGACCCAGCTACTGATATTATTTATACAGGGGATGATAAAGGATTTCAAGGAAATGGTGTAGTTTTTCGTTACAATTTAGATGGCACCGCTATTGATTCGTTCGATGTAGGTAGAGGGCCAAATGGTTTTGTGTTTAAGTAAATGATGAAGCAAGAATCGCTTATAGAAAACAAAGATTATTACCTTGAAAATGGAAAGTGGGTATTTACTGCCCACTACCATTTGAATCGGGGCTATTGCTGTGAGAATTTATGCCGACATTGTCCATATGGAAGTAAAAAGAAGAAATGAATAATGCTTTTTTTAATTGGAGTGGAGGAAAAGATAGTGCGTTAGCGCTATATTATTTATTGAAAGACCCTCAATTCTCTGTCAATTGTTTATTCACTTCGGTGAATGAGAAATTCAACAGAATATCAATGCACGGAGTACGAGTAGCGTTGCTGGAAGAACAGGCAAAGCAAATTGGTATTCCATTAAAAAAGCTACTTCTTCCTGAACAACCATCTATGGAAGAGTATAGTAGTTTGATGAAAATAGCTATGGACGATTTTAGAGTTCTAAATTTCACACACTCTATTTTTGGAGACATTTTTCTTGAAGACTTAAAAGCTTATAGAGATCAAAAACTAAAAGAAGTAGGTATTATTGGTCACTATCCTTTGTGGAAGAAAAACACTAAAGCGTTAATTCATGAATTTATTGATCTTGGATTTAAGACAGTTGTAGTTAGTGCTAGTGACCAATTATTAGGTAAAGAGTTTGTTGGTAGAGTGATAGATCACGATTTCATCAATGATTTACCAGATAATGTTGATCCATGTGGTGAAAACGGGGAGTTTCATACGTTTGTATACGATGGGCCAATTTTTAAACGCCCCATACAATTTGAAGTAAGAGAAAAGGTGTTGAGGAAATATCCAAACCCTGATAAAACACAGAACCAGAAACTGGTAGGCTTCTGGTTCTGTGATTTAATTTAATTTACTCTTCTTGTTATCTTGGACTTAGGTTCTCTTTCTATTTCTGGAAGCCCAAGAGCTTCAGCCACTTCGTGATAATTACTCACATCAAAACGACCCCCGTTATTCCAAAATTCACCAGGAACGACTACAACACGCACTACCCAAGCGTCAGTATCAATGGCAGTAAGCAAATCTAAATTATAATTAGCGTCTAAAAACAATCGGACATCATATTTAGTAAAATCATAATTGTATTGAAGAATACCATCGGTAGTAAGAATAGTTTGTTGTAACTTTCTCCATATCTCCACCGTTTCTCCGTTAATATCTTCTGTGCCCCATAACAAATAGGTAAGTGCTACATCAGAGTTGAATCCTTCAAAACCGAAATCACTATAAGGTAAAATCACTTCGTAATTCGGTGCTGTGAAATTCACACTTTCCCACTCCATCACAAACCCTGACTCACCTTGAATTCCCTGAATACCTTGTGGCCCCTGAACACCTTGTTGTCCTTGTGGGCCGATAGGTCCTTCTTCACGAATAGTACAAGCACCTAATAGAAATAATAATGCAATTATTGAAATTGTAAATGAATTTTTCATGGCTTTAATCTTTGGTTATGGTAATACTCTACCAAACACCGTTCCAATTATTCTTCCTGAGAAGAAAAATTTTCTTTAGTAGTCTTTTTTATATCCTGTGATTTCCTTTTTATAGTGATGCCTAATACTAAAGAAATGCCTCCTGAGGAGATAAATATTCCACCAAGACCAGTAGTGCTTTGAGATGAAATATTTAATACAATTCCAATTACACAGAGAATAAGTGCTACAATGAGGTATATTTTATATCGATTTTCTAAACTCATAGATTGTAGTATTGTTATGATTACTTTTTATGAAGCAAAATAAAAAGTAGATCAATAAAAAGAAAAAAATAGTAATGAATAAAATTCAGGGCTGTTTTTTTTAAAGTCGTAGAGTGCCCTTGCCAGAACAATCGTTGCCTCCAAAAGAAAGGGTCAAGTTAATTTCGTGGGTATCCGTATTTAATGTCCCTGTTCCATTAACATTTGAATCGTTCAAAATTAAATCATTTTGAGAAATCACAGCTTGAATGGTATTGTTTTGATTTAATAAATTACGGATAATCACAACAGCTTTAAGAGAATCAGAAGTGCCGATTGGTTTTTCAATAAATATGATATACTTCTGAACCTGAGGATCACCTACACACACAAGTTCGAAATCGTAGTTCCCAATAAAACGATCTCTATTTAGCGTATTGTCGACCTCTTCAAAACAGCTAAATAAGGAGAGCAATGGGAAGATGATAAAAAGTAGTTTTTTCATTTTTCATTTAATTACAAATGCAATATAAAAAAAGCCCTTGACTTTTGTTTTGTCATGGGCTTTCTTATTTGGTTGTGTGTATTATAAACTTCTATCTGAATCAAATTTCTCTAGATAATCAGCCACTCTTCGCACTACCATTCCTCCTAACGATCCGTCAACAACCCTATGATCGTATGAGTGTGATAGAAACATTTTATGACGTATGGCAATTGCATCACCTGTAGGGGTTTCAATTACAGCAGGTTTTTTAACAATAGCTCCTAAAGCTAAAATCCCTACTTGAGGCTGCATAATAATTGGTGTCCCCATCACATTTCCAAATGAACCTACATTAGAAACGGTAAATGTGCCACCAGCTAGTTCGTCAGGAGTTAATTTATTTTCTCTTGCTCGAAAAGCAATGTCATTTACCTTATTTGCTAAACCAACCAAATTGTACTGGTCAGCATTTTTGATAACTGGGACGATAAGATTTCCTGTTGGTAAAGCAACAGCCATACCGATATTAATATCTTTTTTCTTAATAATGGTGTCCCCATCAACAGAAATATTAATCATGGGAAAGTCTTTTATGGCTTGTGCTACAGCTTCAATAAAAATAGGAGTGAAAGTAAGACTTCCTCCTTCACGTTTTTTGAATTCATCTTTATTGTTATTTCGCCATTGCACAATATTGGTTACGTCTGCTTCAACAAAAGAAGTAACGTGAGGTGAAGTGCGTACAGAATCGACCATGCGAGAAGCGATCATTTTACGCATTCTGTCCATTTCAATAATCTCATCTCCAGCGTTTATCGAAACAGCTGCTTTTTTAGGAGTACTAACTGTAGGTGCTGAATTTGTAGGTGTCTCAGCAGTAACAGGAATGTTTATAGGTTGTTGTCCTCGATGCTGCACATAATTTAGTATGTCTTTTTTCGTCACCCTTCCTTCTTTTCCACTACCAGGTACAGTTTCTAACTCAGCCATAGGTATCTTTTCTTCACGAGCAATATTCATAACAAGTGGAGAGTAAAAACGCCCTAGAACGGGTTTATCGGTAGATGTAATGGCGCTTGTTGCTTTAATCACCTCTTCTGCTGGCGCAGAAATTGATTCAACAGAAGAAGGTGTAGAAGGGATTGTCTCTTCTTCATCAGTACTAACGATAGCAATAGGTTTGCCTACAGCTATTACTTCGCCATCTTTGGCTAATATTTCTTTTAACACACCTGCGTGTGTAGAAGGAACTTCGGTATCTACTTTGTCAGTAGCTACTTCAAGTACTGATTCATCTTGCTCAATTGTATCTCCTTCACTTTTAAGCCAAGAAAGAACCGTGGCTTCCATTATGCTTTCGCCCATTTTAGGCATCAATAGTTCTACAAGTGCCATGTGTTTGTTTTGTTGTTTGTTTTGTAATTAAATCGGCTGCAAAAATAACATATTTTATGGGGTAACTCAATTGTTTTCTAGTAATCTTCGTCTCAGAATATTCAACACTACTATTGCTGTTGTTTTAATATTCATTTCTCGGTCTTTCCAAAGCCTCAACAATTTAGTTTTGGTTTCTTTTCCATCGCTTACGGCTACCCATATTGTACCAACTGGTTTTTCGGGAGTAGCTCCAGAAGGGCCTGCTATTCCACTAGTGGCTAAACCAAAATCTGTATGGTAGAGTTTTTGTACGTTTTCTGCCATTTCAATAACAGTCTCTTCACTTACTGCTCCATGTTCAAAAATAGTTTCCGCTTTAACACGGAGCATGTTTATTTTTATGTCGTTTTGATAGGGAGTAATCCCTCCTCTAAAATAAGTAGAACTACCCGGTATTGAGGTGATCAGATGAGAGATATACCCTCCTGTACAACTTTCAGCTACAGCAATATTCTGATTAGTTGCCTTGAGCAACTGACCTACAATCTCCGCTAGTTCATCTTTGTCATAGCCATAAATATACTTATCAATAATTTCACGTAGTTTATTTATTAGTTCCTCTACTTCTTTTTTCAATATTTTTTCATCTTTCCCGAAAGCAGATAATCGTAGTTTCACTTGTGCTAGACTAGGTAAATAAGCTAGTTTGATATGTTTAGGAAGGTTGTCTTCCCATTTTTTAATAAGAGTGGCTAAATCTGACTCTCCTATTCCTACGGTTTTTATTACTTTATGA
This sequence comes from Cyclobacteriaceae bacterium, assembly GCA_029881895.1. Taxonomy (GTDB): domain Bacteria; phylum Bacteroidota; class Bacteroidia; order Cytophagales; family Cyclobacteriaceae; genus JAOUKH01. Next base: position 5,238 of record JAOULS010000136.1, read on the forward strand.
TAGATGATTGGGGTGTCGTATGTTTTCTGTAGCTGGGGGATGATGTGTTTGGACATCATCATTTTCATTTCGTGAGGCACACCGGGCATAGAAATTATTGCTTTATCTTCTTTTTCGAACCACATTCCTGAAGCTGACCCTATGGTGTTGGGAATTATCTTACAGTCTTCGGGAAGTTCAGCTTGCTTGCGATTAAGATCGGATAGTTCTCTGCCTAACGTATCGTAAATAGCTTGAAGGTTCGCAAGTGCCTCATTATTCATTACTAGTTTGGTCTTAAAATACTTTGTAAGGGTTGGTTTGGTAAGGTCGTCATTGGTAGGGCCCAACCCTCCCGTAATTAAAATTATTTTGGCACGTTGTTCAGCTTCTTTTAAGGCACTTAGTATTTCTTCCTCAGTGTCACCCACACTAGTTTTACGTAAAACCTTTATTCCAGCTTTATCTAATGCCGTACTTATCCATTGAGAATTAGTGTCAGTTATTTGCCCGTATAGTAATTCATCACCAATAGTGATAATTTCTGCGAATATATTATTCATTTATATTATATTTGAATGTCAGTAACATTAGTTACAAATAAAACTGATTCATATCAATGTTCCTTATTATTTCCATCATCAATTTATAAAATTAACTATATTAGATTTACATCATAAATAAAAGATAAAGACTATGAAAAACATATTGATTTTAGGAGCAGGTACATCAGGAACCATGATGGCTAATCATTTACAAAGTAAGGTAGCGAAAAAAGGATATAAAATAACGATTGTCGACCAAGAAGAGACGCATTATTATCAGCCAGGTTTTTTGTTTTTACCATTTGATCTTTACAAGCCCAAACATGTAAAGAAATCTATTAAAAAATTTATACCCAAAGGAGCAGAACTTATAAATGAAAAAATAGATAAAGTAGATAAGGATAATAATCAAGTACTACTGCAAAATGGAAAAGCAATTAATTATGACATTTTAATTATAGCCACAGGAACAGACATAGCACCTCAAGAAACACAAGGTATGTTGGGTGATCATTGGCACAAATCAGTTTTTGATTTCTATACTTATGAAGGAGCTAAAAATCTTCGTGATAAATTAAGAGAATGGAAAGGTGGAAAATTAGTGATACATGTTACTGAAATGCCAATTAAATGTCCAGTAGCTCCGTTAGAGTTCTCTTTCCTTTCTGATTCTTTCTTTATTAACAAGGGAATGCGAGATAAAGTGGACATTACTTTTGTAACGCCATTGTCAGGCGCATTTACAAAACCAACAGCCACAAAAGAGCTTACTTATTTGCTAGAGCAAAAAAACATTAACATTGTATCAGATTTCAACATAGAGCAAGTAGATGGAAAAAACAAAAAGATAATTGATTATGGCGGGAAAGAGGTTGATTATGATTTGTTAGTAACGATACCTACTAATATGGGTGATAGTTTTGTGGAACGTTCAGGTTTTGGAGATGAATTGAACTATGTGCCTACTAATAAAGCTACGTTACAAACGACTGTTAAAGAAAATATTTTTGCCGTTGGAGATGCGACAAATGTACCTGCTTCTAAAGCAGGATCTGTTGCGCACTTTGAAGCAGAAATTTTAACGGAAAATATATTACGCTATATAGACGGCAAAGAACTTAAAGATAAATTTGATGGACATGCCAACTGTTTTATTGAAACAGGTCATGGAAAGGCATTATTAATTGATTTCAATTATACGCAAGAACCTGTTACAGGAACATTCCCATTCCCTAGCATAGGACCAATGAGCTTGTTGAAAGAAACACACATGAATCACATGGGCAAACTTGCTTTCAAATGGATTTATTGGAATATGCTTATAAAAGGAAAACATATTCCGTTTGTGTCAGCTACCATGAGTGAAGACGGGAAAAACATAGAAAAAAAGAATTAATTTAACATTTAATAATAGAAATAATGGAAAAAACATATGAAGGAATATCAGTAGATGTAAATGAAGAAGGATATTTAACTGATTTATCTCAATGGACAAAGGAAGTTGGTAATGGGATTGCGAAAGAAGAAGGGGTGGAAATGACAGATAAACATTGGGAAGTAATAAATTATTTGCAAGAACAATACCGAAACGAAAACCCACTAAACATACGTAAGGTAGGAAAAAGTGGAGTGGTTAGTATCAAAGAGTTTTATGCACTTTTCCCTAATGGTCCACTTAAAGTTTCTAGTAGAGTTTCTGGAATTCCGAAGCCAATAAGCTGTATTTAATAAAATTGATAATCAAAACCTTTAAAATATACTAAAATGGATACTGGAGTAGATAAACCCGTAAAAAAAATGATGTTGGTATTGTCTAAAGCAACGATAGACAATGTTTATGCATGTTTTATTATGGCAAATGGTGCCAGAATGGAAGGGATAGAGTCTGAAATATTTTTTACTTTTTTTGGATTGGAAGCAATTAATAAAGAGAAATTAAAACATTTACATGTGGCTACAGTAGGTAACCCTGCAATGCACGTGCCTACCATGCTTGGTGGCTTGCCCGGAATGGA
>JAOULS010000137.1 GCA_029881895.1 Cyclobacteriaceae bacterium
CTCTTGAATCCAAATTTCTTTTTCTTCCTCCCCTCCTCTATTTCTCAGTAATAAATCAGCACAGCATAAAATAGATACAGTTTCTGAAATAACAGAAGGAACATTAGCGATTAACCTTTCCCAAAAAAGAGGCTTATTTTCATATCCAGATACTATAAGTAAATATTTCATGGCTATTGTTTAGACAAATGAAATGTCCAAACAGGTCTTTTCGCATGATTTACTACATCTTCGGCTATACTGCCTGAAATCAGATGACTAATGCCTGTACGACCGTGAGTAGCCATGGCAATCATATCCGCCTCTATATCTTGAGCAAAGTGAATAAGTCCTTCTTCCTCATATACATCGTTATAAATGGTAGAAGTGTAATTTGTAAAATCATGCTGCTGAAGTGTTCTTTCTATCAGCTTCTTAGAGACTCGATCCTTTTCAAAATTATTAGGCGTATTTACTCTTACAAAGTGAAGTTGTGCGTCAAAAGTTTTTTGCAACTTTTTTAGATGCATCACTAATTCATCGCTAAAATGATTGAAATCACTTGCAAACACTATATTTTTTACATCTTGAATATTAATTGGCTCTTTGATAGTCATCACAGGACAATCAGCATATCGTACTACCCTCTCTGCATTAGAACCGACAATAAACTCCTTAAATCCTGAAGCTCCATTGGTACCCATAATGATCATATCAATTTCTTCGTCCTTCACTTTTTCAATAATGCTCAAATAAGGATTTCCCAAATCAACAGATATATCAACTGCTACTCCTGCATTTTGATAATTATCTTTAACAATATTTAGTTTTTTTCTAGCACTTTTAGTTAGCTCTTCAACCAAATCAATATCAGCTGATTGAACAATAGACACACCTATAGGATCAACGGTAGCACCTGCCGGGTATTCTACTACATGGAGTAAATAAAGCTTCGCATTATTTTCTTTCGCAATTTCAAAGGCGAAATCCATCGCATTTGTTGCATTGCTAGTAAAATCTGTAGGAATTAATATCTTTTTCATGATTGTAGTTGTTTACTCAAATATCAAAACTACAACACAAAAAATCTATGACGTACGTCATAAGGTAAATTGATTGAACTCAATCAACAAAAAGAAAATATGACAAAAACTAAGGTATATTAACCTCCATAAAAATCAGCTTCTCTAGCCAGACCACGAGGATCGATTACTCGAATTTTTTTTCCTTCAAGGGAAATTAGGCCATCTTTTTTGAACTCGGAAAGCAAACGGATAACTGTTTCTGTAGCTGTACCTACTATATTAGCTAAATCTTCTCTGGAAATACTTAAATCAATCAATGTACTATCCTCTTCTCCTTCTAAACCGTACGTTTCTTTTAGCATTAATAAATTACCAGCAAGGCGCTCTCTAACTGATTTTTGAGACAAGTCTGATAATTTTTCTTCTACTACGCCTAATTCATGCGCTAGTGACTTCACCATTGTTTTATAAAACTCCTTATTATCAATCAAGCTTTTATAAAAACTCTCTTTAGGAATAAAGCAGATGGCAGCATCTTCCAACACTTCTCCTGACGCTGCATATAATTCTTCTCCCAATAAAGAGCGGTATCCTAAAAAATCACCAGGGTTAGCTAATCGAAGAATTTGTTCTTTTCCTTGAGAACCCATTTTAAAAATCTTCACTTTGCCCGACTTAATACAATACAGTCCCATTGGTCGTGTACCTTCATAAAACAAAGTTTGTCCTTTTTTGTATATAATACACGTTTTTCCTTGATCTAAACCTTCAAGTTGATCTTCCGTAAGCATACATAATAACGACTTTCCTTTCGTTTTACAATTACTGCATCTTACATCTACTCTGTTTTTTAACGGCATTATTTATATTGTTGGACTTGTCAAATATAGTAAATAGATTATCAATAATTAATTAGTTTTTAAGAAATCAACAGGCCTACTCCAAAAACAATTACAAATAGTAGTGTTATGATTGCCATTTGTTTTAAATAAGGGTCTAATTTTTCTGCCTCACTATTGTTTGCAACCCCAATAGCATTTTTTATAAATAAAGGAATGAAAAGCAAAAACATCCATTGATAAACCGATTGGAAATTCAAATGTGTGAAAATTACAGCCGACAGTAACCCACCGAGTATCAACCCCCAGTGATAATATACTGCTTTTTCTCTTCCTATTCGAACAGGTATCGATAGTTTTCCCGCTTTTTCATCCGAATTTATATCACGAATATTATTCACATTAAGTACGGCTACTGAAAACAGTCCACAGCTCATTGCGGGAAGTATAAAAGAAAAATTTATTTCTTTTATAAACAAATACGAAGAGCCTACTACTCCTATTAATCCAAAAAACAACAATACTGAAATATCACCTAGTCCAGCATATCCATAAGGTTTTCTGCCAGCTGTATACGTAATTGCAGCTAAAATACTCAAAACTCCTAAACCCAGAAAAAACAAAATACTGTTCCAATGCCAACCAAATGACACATAAAGTAAAGATATGCCACTTACAAAGGATAAAATCACAAAAACAATCACTGCATATCGCATTGAATGTATCGAAATAGCACCCGACTGAACCGCTCTAGAGGGGCCATCTCTCTCTGCATGGTCTGCACCGTTTATAAAATCGCCATAGTCGTTGGCCAAATTGGATAGTATTTGTAAAAAAACAGTAGTAAGAACACAAAGCATAAAAATAGTACTATCAAATTCACCTGAATAGGCAGCTAAAAAACTCCCCATACCTATACAGGACAGTGCCAATGGAAGTGTTCGTAATCGAAATGCTGAAAGCCAGCTATTTATTTTCAACTTTTTTATCGTTTATGGTTATTAAATAACAATTATACTTACCTCTACATTCTTTCTGGAACTCTAATTCCAAGCAAACTCATTCCCTTTTTGATCGCTAACGCTACCGATTTTGAAAAGGCAATTCTAAAATGCAACTTATCTTCATCTTCCTCATTAAAAATTGACACTTCCTGATAAAATCGGTTGTATTCTTTTGCTAAATCATAGATATATTGTGCAATAATTGATGGAGAATATTCTCTACCCGCCTCCTTTATTTTATTCTCAAATTCGCTAAGTAAATAGATCACCCCTACCTCTGTAGGTGCTAACACTGTTACGCTATCAAAATGCTCTTTTTTAGGTTCAAAACCAAGTTCTTTAGCTTTTCGCAAAATAGCCGATATTCGAGCATGAGAATATTGAATAAATGGCCCAGTATTTCCATGAAACTGGATAGACTCTTGTGGGTCGAATAACATTCGTTTTTTAGGGTCTACTTTTAATAAAAAATATTTTAATGCTCCCAACCCTAATGTTTCATAGAGTTCGTTTGCTTCTTTCTCACTAAATCCTTCTATTTTACCCAATTCCTTGGTGTGTGCCGCTGAGGTATCCAGCATCTCTTTCATCAAATCATCAGCATCTACTACAGTTCCTTCTCTGGATTTCATTTTACCGCTTGGTAAATCCACCATCCCGTATGACAAATGGTAATTTTCTTCGGCCCATGAGTACCCTAACTTCTTTAATATCAGAAATAAAACTTTAAAATGATACTCCTGCTCATTGCCAACCGTATAAATCTGTTGTGACAATTTCGGAAAATCTTTAAATCGCTCAATAGCTGTCCCTATATCTTGGGTCATATATACCGAAGTGCCATCTGCTCTTAAAAGAAGTTTTTCGTCAAGTCCATCATCTGTTAAGTCTACCCAAACCGACCCATCTTCTTTTTTAAAAAACACCTCTTTCTTTAGCCCTTGTTCAACCACATCTTTACCTAAAAGATAGGTGTTAGACTCATAATACAGTTTATCAAAGTCAACTCCCATTTGCATATATGTAGCTCCAAAACCATCATACACCCATCCGTTCATTTTTTTCCAAAGGCTATATACTTCTGGTTCTTTTTGTTCCCACTTCAACAACATTTCTTGTGCCTCAAGTATTATTGGAGCTTTCTTTTCTGCGTCATCTTTTGACAGCCCCTTCTCCACCAATTCAGCAATTTCCTTTTTGTATTCTTGATCAAACTTAACGTAGTAATCACCTACTAATTTATCTCCTTTTTTTCCTGAACTTTCGGGTGTTTCCCCGTTTCCATATCTTTTCCAAGCCAACATCGACTTACAAATATGAATTCCTCGGTCGTTAATAATTTGAACTTTATGTACTTTATGCCCATTAGCTTTCATGATTTCAGCAATCGAATAGCCTAAGAAATTATTACGCAAATGACCTAAATGCAATGGTTTGTTGGTATTAGGCGAAGAATACTCTACCATCACTTCTTTACCACTTTCAGGCAACTGTCCAAAATCAATTTGATTACTAATCGTTCGGATAACATTCACCCATTCATTATCAGCAATTTCAAGATTAAGAAATCCTTTTACTACATTGTACCCTTTTACCTCAGCTGTACTCTGCTCTAAATGCTCACCAATAATTTTTGCTGTTTCTTCAGGATTTTTTTTTGATATTTTTCCAAATGGAAAGCATACCAACGTATATGTTCCTGCAAACTCCTTTCGAGTAGGTTGAAGTGAGATTTCATCTACCCTTAACTCATTATCAAATAATGTTTGAAAAGCTTTTGAAATATGTTGTTTTAAAATTTGTTCTATTTTCATTCTATTTTTTATTACCATTCTAGCACATATGCAAACACCAAGGGGGCTACGATCGTGGCATCTGATTCAATTATAAATTTAGGTGTATCGATATCAAGTTTTCCCCAAGTTATTTTTTCGTTTGGCACAGCACCTGAATATGAGCCATAACTTGTTGTTGAATCTGATATTTGACAAAAATAACTCCAAAAAGGAGTGTTTTTCATTTCCATATCCTGATACAACATAGGCACTACACAAATCGGAAAATCACCCGCTATTCCTCCTCCTATCTGGAAAAAGCCTATTCCTTTTTCTTCAGCATTTTCAATGTACCAGTTGGCAAGATATTCCATATACTCTATACCAGACTTCATGGTTGAAGCCTTCAGTTCACCCTTCATACAATAACTAGCAAAAATATTTCCCATAGTACTATCTTCCCATCCAGGCACTATAATTGGAAGATTTTTTTCTGCTGCTGACAACATCCAACTATTTTTCGGGTCGATTTCATAATACTGTTCTAATACACCCGATTGTAAAAGTTTGTACATAAACTCATGGGGGAAATAGCGTTCATTGTTATTTTCAGCATCTTTCCAAATTTTAAAAACATGTTGCTGCAACCTTCGAAATGCTTCCTCTTCTGGTATGCACGTATCTGTTACTCTGTTCAATCCATTTTCAAGTAAAGCCCATTCGTCTTTGGGTGTAAGATCTCTATAATTAGGTACACGTTTATAATTTGAGTGTGCTACCAAATTCATAATATCTTCTTCTAAATTAGCACCTGTACAAGAAATAATATGTACTTTATCATTTCGAATCATTTCTGCAAATGATTTACCTAGTTCAGCAGTACTCATCGCTCCAGCCAATGACACTAACATTTTTTTGCCTTCCAAAAGGTGATTTTTATATCCTTTTGCAGCATCAACGAGAGCTGCCGCATTAAAATGCAAAAAATGTGTTTCTATAAATTTTGAAATTGATTGCTCTATCATAGTCAATTATTTTTTGGCAAAAATACTTCAGCCATCATACACCTAGCACTACCTCCTCCTAAAGTTTCGATGGTATCAAGTGGGCTATGAATAATTTCGCAGAAATCACTTAATACTTCAATTTGATTTTCCTCCAATACATTATAGGCTGATGAAGACATTATTAAAAATTTCCTACCCTCTTTCGATTTTACTTGCAACATATTCCCTGCAAAGCTACTTATTTGTTCTTCAGTAATTTCAACTACCACTTTATCGTACTCCTCAAACGATTCAATTACTAATTCACGTTCATCTACATTATCTATGGCATCTAGACAGATTACAACAAACTCATCCGCTATACACATCATTACATTGGTATGATATATAGGTACACGCTTTTCATCTACGGTTTGATTCGCCTGAAAAGAAATATATGAATAGTCAAATTTATCACAAAACAGTTTCAATAAATCTAAATTAGTGCGTTGAGACAAGGCAGCATAGGCCACTTTATTTTCTCTATCTAGCACCATACTTCCTGTTCCTTCTAAAAAAACATCTTCATTTTCCCATTTAGAAAAATTTGTTATTGCTTCTATCGAATAATTGTATTTTGTTTGAAGCACCTCTGGTATATCTTTTCTTCTTTCTAACCTTCTATTTTCAGCAAACATGGGGTACATCGCTATCTCACCAGTTGAATGAAAAGAAATCCAATTATTTGGAAATATTGAATCTGGCGTAACAGGATTTAACGTATCTTCTACAACAATTACATCAATCCCCTTGGTTTTTAGTTTTTCAACAAAAACATCAAATTCTTTTAGCGCATTTTCCTGTGCTAAGCTAGCATTATCAATTTCTAGCGCTTTTTGATAATAATTATTTACCGCAGTCTGTTCATTATAATTAAAACAAACAGGGCGAATCATCAGTATAGTGTCAGTAAGTTGAGCAGTCATTACAGTTTTATTTACGTATTATTCTCTAATTAACGGCATAGTAGAACAACGAAGAAGACCTTCCATTTTAGCTGTTTCAGAATAGTCAATTTCTTCTACCGTGAACCCCTTTTCTCTCAATATTGCATTTAATCGGTGAAAGTTTTTTTCAGAAACCACTACGGTTGGGCTTATAGAAAATATATTTGAATTCATATCATACATCTCCTCTTGACTAATTTCAATAACATTATTTTTGCCGAAATAATTTACTAAAAAGTGAAAATCCTCCTCATTCTTGAAGCCTCCTTTATAGATAATTGCTTGATTTTTGCCAATAGGCTGAAAACAGCAATCTAAATGTAATGCATTCTCTTTTGCATTATCATCCGACTTTTTTAGTTCAAACGAATACACTTTTTTACTCGGGAAATTCTTTTCCAAGAACTCAACTCCTTCAACATTCGTCCTAGCTACTTTATATTTATCAAAATCTTCTGGCTCGGAATAACCAACAAAAATACAATCATTCCAAGGCATTACATCCCCCCCTTCCAAACGGACATCTTCGTTAGTTTCAATCACATTTTCAGGTTCTATTAAATCAACAATGTATTGAACCCCTTTCATCTCTTCCTTTCTTTCCCTTAAAATATTAGGTATTATAAACTTTTCGTCAATAACAAATCCAATATCCCTCGAAAACACCTGGTTTACATTCGGTAATTTCTGCGGTCGATATACTTGTACATTGTGTTTTTTTAATACAGTTAGAAAACCAGTAATCTCTTCAATTAATTCTTCTTCTAAAGGAAAGGTGCCTTTTTTAATGTGTTCTTTTGATTTAGGGTCATACGCTTCTTCCAAAGTTGGAATTGGTCCTATACTGTCCGCAATCCCTAATACTACGGCTTTTAAGCCAGACGTCTCATTACGAATATTAATATCAATCATTTCGTTTTTTAGTTGTTCGAAAATTCGACCAAAGTTAACAATATCTTATACAAAATCTATATGGTATTCTTTTCTGATGAAAAGAAAAAAACACCCTTAGTGTTAAAAAAAACAAGTTGATAATTTAAAAATATTTGTAGATTTACTCGCTAAAAAAACATGAATTAAAAACCTTTTTTTATACGGATGAAAAGTTACAGTTATACTGACCTGATTGAACAAACTTTCGA
>JAOULS010000138.1 GCA_029881895.1 Cyclobacteriaceae bacterium
AAGGTCCGTATTGTAAGTTTGAAAAAGTGCATCAACATTGTGTATTAGGGTTAAATTGATAGTATCTGTTTTAGAACAGCTATTGGCATCTATTGTGGTAACATAATAGGAGGTTAAATTGTCGGTCACTGAAACGATTGGAGATTGTTCCGTAGAAGAAAACGTTAGGTCTGAGCTTGTCCAATAATAATTAATACCCCCACCTGCTGTCAATTGAAAACTTTCTCCTTCACAAACAAATGCATCATCTCCTGCATAAATATTATTTTTAAAATAATTAATGATCTGAAAGGTTGAATCTATCTGACTACAAGTGCTTAAATCTGTGATTTTAAGCTTTACCCGATATTGACCTTCCTTTTGGTATTGATGAAAGAGTCGTTTTGTATCAGTATCTGTTTGGTTAATAACAGTTCCATCACCAAAATTCCAGCTGATATCCTTTCCTCCTGTACTTATATTTTGAAAGACTATGGTATCTGGGAAACAAACATTGTTAAACCCAGGCATTGTTAAGGCAGTATTATTCGTCTCGAAGAGGGCAAGTAGTGAAGAGAGATCAAATTTAAAGGCTGCGTTGTTACAATTCTGGCTACGGTTTATACGCGAATGGGCATTTTGTGTTGTAGGAAAATCGGACGTAGCTTGGCCTATTTCATTACCAAACGAACAACCAGAGCATACGGCATGATACACGATACCAAACTTATCAAAACGTGAAGTCCCTCCATCTACATGCGTTTTTGAAGAACTGCCGCCCAAGTAAGTTGAATACACTAGCTGTGTTGCATCACCATTGAGCACCATAAAATAAAAATCTGAACCCGAAGTAGTATTTTGATAGGCATCTTGGGTAATGGGCATGCCATGCGTGCTACTTTGCCAAAAGCCAGTCTCGGGGCTTGAGTTAACAAAGCCTCCCCAACCCGCAAGGTAGATATTGTCGCAGTCGTTTACTAAAAAGGCTGTTGGAGAAATATTAGGGATTACCAACCCAGTGGAAGATCCCGAGCCAAATACGGTTGAAAATTCTAATGTACTTAAATCAGCCGAAATTTTTTGTAAAAACTGACCGCTGTTTGGGTTATTATACACACCTGACGTGATGGGCATATGGCCTGCTGTCTGACCGTAACAAAACACACTTCCACTAGAATTGAGGTCTATAAAATAAACCTGATCGAAAGATAATGTACCGATAAATGTTGCATTTATTAGTGCGGTACCATCGTTAGTTATTCGGGCAATCCAACCGTCTACAATGCCATTAAAGCTTGACTGATAAGCACCTGCCGTTGTTGGAAAATCAGCACTAGTTGTTCCTCCGGCCACCACAATGTTATTATTGAGGTCTAATTTAATAGAATAGGCGGCATCAAAGCCTGATCCACCCACATAGCTCGACCAAACGATGGATGATAAATCTGGGTTCAGTTTAACCACCACCCCATCAGTAGCGCCATTAAATGTATTATCGAATCCATTAACAATTGGAAAGTCATCTGATTGGGAAACCGAACTGATATACACATAACCTGCCTCATCGGTAATCACATCGCCTCGCATCTCATCACCATAATTTACTACTAATGGGCCACCCGATTGTTTTGGGGTATTCAAGCCGTCATTGCCCGACCCTCCAACAAATGTTGACCCCACCAGTTGATCTCCCGTGGGAGACAATCTAGTGATGACGATATCCCATTCGTCTTGGGTGTTGAGTACACGATTAAAAATTGTAGTGCCGAAATTAAATGTATTGTCGAACGTATTACTGCTTGTCGGGTAATCTGGGGAACTGGATATTCCTAGTACAATCAAATCGCCTGAAGTTTTATCAACTACAAGGCTTTTAGGGGAGTCATTATTAACACCGCCAAGATGTGTGGCATACAAAAAATTAGTTCCTGCTGAATCATATTTAATGATGGCCATATCAAAATTTCCTTTATTAGTCACCTGAAATGCACCGACAGTAGTAGGAAAAGAACCGCCTAAGGTTTGGTGCGTCACTCCAGCTGAGTATAGAGTGCCATGTTCACCGGGGGTTGCTGTACTTCCCCAGTTGTCGGCTGTTGAACCTGAGTAAGTAGAAAAAATCAACAGCGGATCAATGATCAACTCATTGCATTCATCATAGCCATTAGGAAATGAAAAAGAAGCGATGTTGTTCCTGAGCCTGTATTCGCTAGTAACAGATTTTTTATTTCGGTTATTGATCTGATAAGAAAATGGCTTGAGTTCGGTCAGTACGCCAATATTGGTTTGAATTTCCAACTCATTATTCGATTTTTCTATGCCAGATACGCCAGCGTATTCTATTTTGATTTGCGATGGGTCGGCTCCAGGTTTAACAATAAAATCATATTTTAAATTATCCCCCTGTGAGGAAACCCTGAAATCGATTCCATCATAAACCTCTTGATAGAGGATAGATGTAAATGCCATCGCATTCGTAGCCCACCGACACGAATCATTGCCTAGAAAATAATTATAGTAGCCATGTAGTGGCTTATCTAATATGACCTTGGCACGATCGTTTGCTCCTACCAGATTGATCTGAAAATAGTGTCCATCAATGGGCTCAATGACCGGAGCCCCTGTAGCTTCGCTAATTGCATAATGACTCGTCAAGTGTTGTTTTTCTATTTCCTCCATGTTGAGGAGCTGTACCGAAAACCCATTGGCTGAAACACCTAACCGCCCACCTGGCACAAGAGCCTGGAAATCAATATTTTCATTCCACTGACCTTTGTTCTCAATAAATTTTAGACCTTTATTATCCTGCCCTACAACATGAACTGAAACAGATAATAAAAAAAATAGTATAAAAAAAGAGAATGATAATCGCATAATTGTTTGAATGATCACAAAAAAAATTGCTAATCAGAAAATAAAAGTAATTATAATAAATATTTTAATATTGTTTGCACAATGATTCTTTTATATTCAGACCGTACACGATCAAACTATTTACCTCTTCCCTGCGGCTAAGCTAAGTAATACAACTAGATGATTTGAACCTAGGGAGTACAACGGATGATTAATATAACATCAAATGGGTATATAGTTCGTCTGTTGAAGTAAATAACGGTTGCGAATAATATCTCGTAACGAAGAACTAGCCTTTACACATAAATGCGTTTTCGCACCATGTTGGTTCGGCAAGCCAACCACTAATAGTTATAATATTGTTGTTTGGCAGGCTCTCCAAAACCCGTTCGATAGGTTCACTAGCCTGTTCGATAACGGTGATAATTTTCATTCTGTCTACGCTCGTTCCTCACTTGTCCACCTTTTTTTGTTGTCAAACCAACCGTTTTGAATAAAATAAATATTCAAAATATTCCTTATCCAGATTTTTAATTTTAGATTTATTATTCTAACCTGATAAAACCAACTAAACAAATCATTAAACTAATGTCCATGTTTTCTAGCATCCCTTTAATAATGAGAGTCACTATCTATTTACTCCTTTTGCCCTTATTATTGAATAGTTGTAATAGCGATGGTGTCGATTTTACCATAAAAACCACTTTAAATCCTCACAAGATCTCTCCACTTACAGCACTGCTAGAAATCAAAACCGATAGACCATGCAAAGCCACGATAAAAGTTCTTGGAAACGACCCTATTGAACAGGCATACGAAAAGCTTGGCACAGAACTTACTGTACCAGTTGTAGGTCTTTACCCTAATACCCTTAATGAAGTAGAAGTTACACTAGCCTATGAAGGCGGGCAAGTGATTGAAATAGTTAAAATTCAAACAGGGTTAATACCTAATTATTTTCCTATTATTAAAATCAACAAGGTTGATCGTACAAAAATGGAAGAAGGACTTCATGCACTAGACATTCATTTTGCGAATTTCGGAAAGATTCTCTCTTCACCTATACTATTTGATGACAAGGGGGTCGTGCGCTGGTACCTCGACTTGAGTTTTCATGGAGCTATGGTAAGCCCCTTCCAAAAAATGAAAGATGGCAATATATTGGTAGTAGGTAGACATACTATTTACGAATTTGATATGCTTGGCAAGCAATTGAAGAAGAATAATATTAGTACCAATTACGGGATGCATCATGAAGTGCTGGAATTGCCCAACGAAGATTTATTGATTGCTGTGGGAAAGCGTGATGCTTTCTTGAATGTTGATGGAAAACGTATTCAATCGGATAACGATTTCATGATTCATTACAGTAGGAAGCAAAACAAAATTATGAAAGAATGGGATCTTGCAAAACATTTGGACGTAACTAGAGATGATCATAATTTTTTTAGAGAAGGTGATTGGTTGCATATGAATGCACTTGAGTTTGACCCTAGCGATAGCACGATCATTGTCTCTGGTAGAAACCAAGGTTTAATTAAAGTATCTTGGAACGATGAATTAAAGTGGATTTTGTCCCCAAAACAGCATTGGGGAGTTTCGGGCAGAGACCACAACGGATCTGAAACGAAGTCATTCTTGTTGACAGCTGTTAACAAAGAGGGAAAGGTATATGGTGATGATATTCAGACAGGGAATGTTAGTGCCGAAGATTTTGATTTTCCTTGGGGATCACATGCACCTGACTTATTGCCGAATGGCAACATCATTGTTTTTGATAACGGAACATTTCGTAATTATAATAATGAGAATAATTATTCAAGGGCTGTAGAATATAAGGTGAATGAAGAAAATAAGACCTTTGAACAAGTTTGGCAATTTGGTAAAGAGCGTGGCATGAATTTCTTTTCGTCCATCGTTAGTGATGTCGATTATTTACCCAACAGTGGTAATATATTGATTACAGCAGGGTTTCTTAGTCCTGGCGCGAATCCTTCTGCCAAGGTAGTAGAAGTATCACCCACGGATAATGTAGAGGTTTTTGAAGCCACCATTAAGATGAAAGACCTAAATACAGGAGGTAAATCAGGTTGGGGTCATTCTGATATTTTATATAGGTCAGAGCGAATGCTATTGAGGTATTAGTAGTATATGATTCAATAATTTTGAGGTTGTAAAAGCTTCAAATTTAATAGATAAATCATCGATATACTCAAAAATGAGTTATTGCACTCCAGTTCGGCAGGCTCACGTCTGTTCGATAACATCCACGATTTATACGACCCTTTTAGAAAATGAAGATCGACAAAGAATTATAGACAATTTTAAGTAACCCACTAAGGAAAGACGGTAAAGAAATCTAAATAAACCTCAGCGTTTCCTGTAGATAACACTGAGTAGAATTGATAATGTGGTGCTATTCTAACCCAGCTTCTACAGGACATGAATATACTCGTTTTACGTACGGTCAGAAGCTAAAAGCTTGTGCCAACAAGAAGCCTATAATCGTGTTTTCCATCGAGTGTCTCTCCACTCTTTTTGTTCTTCTTTTGAAAAGAATGTCCAAGCTACTATTCGGCTGGATTTATTCCCTGTACCCATCGGAATCGTTTTGACCTGATTCGTTTCACTTTTTTCTAATAATTGATGAATTCCTTTAAGATTAGATTGTTTTGATACCAACGTTGAAAACCAGAGACAGTTTTTAGCGAATTTTTTACTTTCGCTAATCATATTCTGAATGAATTTATATTCTCCCCCATCACATATCAGTTCATTACTGATTCCTGAAAAATTGAGTTCAGGTGTTTTTACTTTTTTTCCCGATAGGTTTTTTATTTTTCTTCGGGTTCCTCTTTGAGCTTCTTCAAGCGATGAATGAAAAGGAGGATTACATATCGTTAATTCAATTTTTTCTTCTTTGCCTATTATGCCTTGAAAAATGTCTTTTGGATTTTTTTGAAATCTACATTCAATCTTACCTTTAATTGATGGATTCACATTGACAATGTCCTGTGCGGATGCAATTGATTTTGTGTCAATATCAGATCCAATAAACTTCCAACCATATTCGGTGACACCAATAATGGGGTAAATGCAACTCGCCCCTAGACCAACATCAAGACAAGTGATTTTATCACCAATTGGGATTGTGCCAAAATTGTTTTCGCCTAATACATCAGCAATATGATGGAGGTAATCTGCCCTTCCAGGAATTGGAGGACATAGATTTTTATCTGAAAATTCCCAGTTCTTTATGCCGTAATAATGGTTTAGTAATGCTTTGTTTAAAAGCTTAACCGCAAGTGGGTTTGAAAAATCGACTGATTTTACCCCAAATTTGTTAGGCATTATGTGTTTTTTTAATTCAGGAATAGAAATTATTAACGCACTTAAATCATATCGCTCTCGGTTTTTGTTTCGAGCATGTAGCCTTGCTTTTTCTTCTTGTTTTTTTTCTGAAGACATGATTTACGGTGATTTCTTGTATAGGTTTAGCCCTACCAAGTTAATGTAAAAAACGAAGTGGCTGTGTGTTGTGCCTTGCTTGTTTTCTGAAACTTGCTAGGGTTGGCATTTAATCTCTTTTATATTTTAAGCATTTACTTAGTGTGTCTAAAAAATTAAATGTGCTTGAATTAGCATTGGAGTTTATTTAATAAATCTGATTTGTAAGTTCAGGTTAAAATATAATTCTTCATTTTCTTCATAAATCGATCCAAAAACGTGTTTACTTGAGCTTGCCGTATCTAGTTTTGTGTTGTTAAACAAGTAATCCTCAAATTCGTTTCTATTGTAGATGTGGTAGCATAATACATCACCATTTTTCTTTACAATCAAATAACCGCCAGTAGCATCATATTGTCCAGACCAAACTTTGGAGGGCATCATGCCTAAAGCAATGTCTGTTAAAAAACGTTTGATTTTATATTCGTAAAATTTATGCTCATTAGAAATATCAAACTCTAATGGGTTTCTAGTTGCGGTATTCTCAACTAAATCTACAACACTTGATTTATCGCTTGAATAAAATTCATAAACGATTTGAGATAATATTTCTGGTAGTTTACTATCAATAAGAATTAGGTTGTTCGAAAATATTTGTCTTTCTGGTTTAAAGAAATTAAGCTCACAATTATTTAAATAAATTGAATTTACTCTTCCTCTTAAATCGGCAGATTCTTTTTGACCTCTTTTAACCATCATTGAATTAATTCTTTCAATTTCTGCTTCATCAATCTTACCAATTATTTTGTAAATAAAATTTGTTGTTTTTCCTGCATTTAGTAAAGTAGAAGGGCTACCTAACTGTGATTTAATACTAAAACCTAAAGTTGGTTGTTGATTTGTCCTTAGGTCGTGAACAACAATTGTAATATCTGTTTTTGCTGTGGAACTTGCTTTTAAAGAAATACAATTTATGGATTTCATGAACTCTTCAATTTCAGGAACTGGAAAAGTCCTTTTTTTATTAGCTTTTATTTTTTCAAGTAAGAATTTTGCTTTTTCCTTAAAATCTGAAATAGCAATCTTCAAAACTACTTCTCCGCCAGATATAAGTATAATTTCATCTTGAATTGAGTATTCAAAATCCCCGTTGTTTTCAGTCCTTAAAACATGTATGATTGGATAAACTACTCCTTCTAATTTTTCTATTTGTTTATGTTGTTTGTCGCTAAGTAGTTTAGAAATAAATTGCTAAGCCTCTAATTTTACTTCGGATAAAAAGTCATCAAGCTCATTTTCTGTATTGAAATGAAAATCACTTTCCGATTTATTCAGAAAGAATTTTATCAAATCAATATGATTTTCAAACACTCTAAATGAGTTTCCTTCATAGTTATATATGAAAAAACATTGTGTTAAATATTCATTTGTAACTATTACAGTCTCTATTGTTCTAGACG
>JAOULS010000139.1 GCA_029881895.1 Cyclobacteriaceae bacterium
AACGGAAAGGTGGCGGACATTCTCATATTAGACAAAAATCCATTAGAAAATATAGCATCTACAAAAGAAATACGTGCGGTAATCAAAAAAGGAGTGGTGTATGACCAACAAGCGATGTTAAAAATGACTCAGGAAATAAAAATATTGAATCAGCAGGGCTCAACGCATTAGATATTTGTGATAGGGTATACGAATTTAAAGATTTTCAACTTACTGGAAATACAGTCAGTCCTCTTTTGAAAGGGATGGAGGATTGTTTCAGATAACCCTAGCCTTTCTTACCTACTGAACGCCCTATTGGCTATATGCAGTGATAGCGACATTGTTTAGTCACATAAAAATAGACCTAAATTCTGTTTAAATGATGTTTTTAAATGTCTAGTCACATTATAGTCACATAAGCTAGTGCCAAAATGGCACATATTTTGCATGTTTTTTTGAGCTACTTTCAGGGTCATAATCTTTAACCATACCAGACTTGATAGATTCAGAGATTATCCTTGAAGCCATCGAGTAGTTTTTTTCTTCTATGCCAAATCTATCCCTTAAAGTTTGATTAGTCATGTATTCTCCAGATACAATTTTCAAACAACTATGAAGATAAGTAGCTCTGATTTTATCTTCTTTATCCATTTGTCTCAATGTTTTGTGAGCATAAATAATAATTCTAGTATAATTTTCACCTTCTATAAATTTAGGCGCTGGTAATTGATAAACTTCGCATTCGAAAAGCACTTTATCGATTCCGCTACCTCTTTCTTCGCAAATATTAAGCCTTCTCATAAACTGAGCTAGTTTCTCATTTCTGGATTGAGGATTATGATCAACAAACCTTAATGTACTTATTAAGGGTTTACCAGGATTAGTGATTTCTATTCTGTCAGAATAGATTTCAACCATGGGGCCTGTTCCTGAAACCGAAAAATCTTGGTGTATGATAGCATTAGCGACAAGTTCTCTTATTGCTAACTTGGGATACATTTTGACTTCCTTTCTCAAGGTATCAATGACTTCATTTGATGGGAGTTGGTCATCAATATAGTTAATAAGTCCGTCAAACCCATTTGCATATCCCTTTTGCCCTTTTTGTTCCTTTTTGGTTTTTAATTTATTCTTACCATCATATATGATAACTCTTATTGATTTTCTATTCAAAGATTCAAATTGTTCTAAATCTTTAGCGAATAAAATAGCCCCTAGATTAGTTATTGAATAACTAGAATTAGATAATTGAATGAGCTTTTCTTGAGTGAGTTTTTCGATTATTCCATTCTTATTGGAAGGCAATGGAAGATTCATCATATCAAAATAGCTAGGGTAGTCTAATAACTTCAAGACTTCATCATTGCTCAATCCTTCAATTGCATTTTTTCTCTCAAAACCGATTGAAGGTTCTTTCGTCCAAATAAGCCTTTCTTTTTCAGGGAATTCGGAAAGCTTTTTTTTGTAAGAGCCAATCCTAACATATGCATTATTCAAAAATGTTACGGGTGTATTGGCTGTTGCACGAATTCTAAAAATCACTACTTTCCCATCAGGATGATCAAGGGTATAGTGATCGAAATGAATTTTAGGGTTAAGTGAACGTGTTAGCCAAGGGATAAGGTCTTCGTTCCCTTTCCCTTTTTTGTCAACAGTAAAATCTGTCCCTACTACCCGGTGAGTTTTGTCCTCTATTCCGAAGACTATATACCCATGGGTCTTATCGTGTAAACAGGCAGAGTTAGATAGAGCTGAAATATATTCGCCTAGCTCTTCATCATTGTTTCTTTTAAATTCTACCCATTCCGTCTCATTTGGGAATGAGCGAAGTTCGCTAAGAAGAATATTTATTTCTCTGTCGTTCATTAGTCACATTAAAATATAGCTCAAAACAAAGATAGGTAATATAATTTTAACTCAGTCACATAAGAGTCACATAAAAATTTCTACAACGCTGATCTATAGTTCGGGCTTTACAGTAACTGCCCTGAAGTTGAAATTGAAACTATTGCTACACTAGTGCGTAAGTTACTTTCGTGCTTATCACCGCTCTTCAGGATTTGCAATCCGTAGAATTAACCAAAATGAACTTAATTCAGACCTATCATAAAGAGTTCATGAAATATGCTCAATATATACATTTCTATCTACTTCCCCCAAGTTGCCCTGTCAGCCTATTCTTGGATGAAAGTTGAAGGAATGGCTAGTTTATGCAGTCGGATTAAAAATCCTATGATATGCATACGACATTACAAATGTCGAATAGCGAGCTATTATGATTTCTGTATTCTTAATCGTATTGCTTCAGCTACAAAGTTGTTGAGTGATACTTTTGCTTCCATAGCTAATAAAGCTGCCTTTTGATGTAGTGTAGGAGGAACTCTGACATTAAAGCTTCCTTTAAATGGTTTCTCAGCTTTAATTCCATTGGCTTTACAATCTGTTAAATAAATATCTATTGCTTCTTTAAAATCATTTTCAAGATTACTGCCTGTTTTTCCTTCGTAAGAGATAAGTCCTTTTATCCCTAAAACTTTACCATAAAGTAAATCATCTTCTCCGCTGTATTCTATGCTTCCTGTATATCCTTTGTACTCTAAATTTTTCATAGTTCTAACACCTCCTTTACTTGTTTCATTTGATACATTTTCATAATGCCACTTGGATGTGGTTTATGAAGCATGATTGGAACTCCTTCTGAATCTTCAAACTTCACTCTTGAACCTGATGTCTTACCTTTAGCAACTTCATTAAACCCAAAGTATCCCAAAAGTTTAACCATCTCATCATAATGAAAGTCTGTTGGCATATTCAAAAAACGCCTAATCAGTTTGTCTTTTTTTGACATAACACAAAGTAACTATATATAGTTGCAATTACACAATTATTTTCTTAATTGTTTTAACATGCGCTACGCAAAGCCTAAGCAACTCACGCATAAAAACCGGCACTATCCTATATCATGAACGGGTAAAAACATCTGCCCATTGATGCACTGTAAAAGTCACATAGTGTATCGCACCTTGATCTCGAACGGTATAGGCAAATCTCATGTAGCTAATTTATGCAGTCGGATTAAAAATACTATGATAAGCATGCGACATTACAAATGTCGAATAGTGGGGTTATAGTCACTTAATTGAGTACGTTTTTAGGGGGTTGTGCAACGGTTACCAATGTTACCAATCGTATTTATTCGTTATTGCCTAAGCTTTCTATCTTCATTCTGGCATGTTCATTATTAGGATAGAGCTCAAGTGATTTTTTATAATTTTCGATTGCTTTTTTGTTATCTCCCAGAGCTTCATAAGCCTCTCCCAAGCTATCATAAGCATTAAATGAATTAGGAAAATTTTCTGTATTCAAGATGAAAAATGCCAATGCCTTGGACTTGTCAATTTCATTTCGACTTTGAAGCATTCTATAACCTATTCGATTCACTAGATGCTCCGGAGGCCTAAAATCCCATGAAAGCCGCTGAGAAAGTGACTGAAAATGTTGAATTAGTTCCTCTATGCTTTCCACATCGCGATAGGAAATCCCATAGTCTTCAAAAATGGTTGAAATTCCATTATAAAAAGCTATTGGTGGAACAGACCCATGGTTTTCATTTTCAAAGTATTCCAATTTTGCAGGAAATTCACCTTCACATTTACTATTCAATGCCTCGTATAACCTTACATGACGATCACGATTTCTGATACTTCTTTTGCCCCAATTTGCAGTAGCTATGTAAATGAATCTTTCAAATGATCGACTAGTCACGGCATCTAATTTTTTGTCCATGGTTTCTTCGTCCCATGTGCCAAAGCTTGGGTCAACGGCAATGAATGCATTGAAAAGAGTCTCTTCTTTCATATAGGCATGAGTAGCCAGTAAACCACCTAAAGAATGTCCAAAAAGGATTCGATAAGGGTCTGTTCTATGCTTTTGATCCAATTCGGGAATAAGTTCATCTTTCAAAAAGCTTAGAAAGCTTTCTCCACCACCTGAATTATTCTCTCTTACTGTAACAATTTTGTCCGGTGTGTAGTCTCGTCTTCTATCAACATTTTGAATACCAACTACAATCATCTCTGGAATTTTCCAGCTTCGGTATAAATCGGAACTCATATAGTTGACCATACCTGATACCGCTTTAAAGTGTATATTCCCATCAAGAACAATGAGCAACGGGTATTTCTTATAGGATGATTCTTCTTTGCTATAAGATTCAGGTAGGCTAACCCAATATTCTCTATCTTCATTCAAAATATTGGAGTGGAGTATATGTTTAGTGCCGATTACAATTTGTCCGAGATCTTGTGATTTTACCTGATTAATCCCAATTAGTAAAAATAGTACTATAATAATGTTTTTGCTCATTCTGTTGGTTTCTGTATGATTGGTAACGCTCTGTCTAAAATGCATTTTGAATAGAATACGCCACTATATCGAACTGCACTTAGCCAGTGCGAATAAAGATAACAATTATGGCGGAATTAATTAAGCCCACGAATAATGACTAACCATAAAAAACAAAATGCAGATTTAGCTCGTGTTACCCTCTTTTACTATTTTATTTCTGCCAATTCCCACCCGCTCTTCAGGATTTGCAATCCTGAAGCCGTGTCATAGGATTTGTAATCCGTAGACTTAACTAAAATGACTTAATTCATATCTACATTAAGTGTTCATGAAATATGCTCGATATATACATTTCTGTAAATTTTCTCCAAGTTGGTAACTTGAAAGAATGGCTAATTTATGCAGTCGGATTAAAAATCCTATGATAAGCATTCGACATTACAAATGTCGAATAGCGGTAAACGAATTAAATATTTTCAGAAAGCTGAAAAATAGTGTTATCACTTCTCTATTTACTAGTAAACACAATTCTTTTTCCGCTAAAATAACTCAGGAGAATATCCTATCTTTAGAGGAAATTAATATTAATCTGCTTTGAAAAGAATCATCATCATTACTACAGCAATCTTATTTGCACAATGTGCTAAAGAAAATAAAAATGAGATTGAAAAAATAGAAATAACAGCACCGACAACGGTAGCCGCCATTACCTTGGAAGATGCAAACCGCCTGTCGTCATTGCCCTTACATTGTATGCAGGTAGAATACCCTAACAAACTCAATCAAACGATTGGAGAAAATGCCGACTTGAAATCACCCAAGGTATTACACCCTGCCTTTTATGGCTGCTTCGACTGGCATTCTTC
Organism: Cyclobacteriaceae bacterium; assembly: GCA_029881895.1. Taxonomy (GTDB): domain Bacteria; phylum Bacteroidota; class Bacteroidia; order Cytophagales; family Cyclobacteriaceae; genus JAOUKH01. The sequence goes on from JAOULS010000139.1 coordinate 5,196, forward strand.
CGTTCATGGGCATTGGTCGCTGGTAAGCTTGTTAAAGCAATTCCCAGACATTGAAAATCGAGCACTTATTAGAGAAAAATTGCTTGAAAACATTTCCGATGAAAACATTAAACAGGAAATCGAGTACTTTAAGGGGAAACACAATAAATCGTTTGAGCGTACCTATGGGTGGGCATGGCTATTGAAGTTAGCAGAAGAATTACACACTTGGGATGACTCCCTGGCGAGAACGTTAGAACAAAATCTACAACCACTAACCGATGTAGTAGTCGAAAAATATTTAGCGTTTCTACCTAAATTAAATTACCCTATTCGGGTGGGAGAACATTCCAATACGGCTTTTGGACTTACTTTTGCTTATGATTATGCGGTTACTGTTGGCAACGACTCATTAAAAAATATAATTATCACAAGGGCAAAAGACTTTTACCTCAATGATGTGAATTGCCCCATTTCTTGGGAGCCTAGTGGTTTCGATTTTCTCTCCCCATGCTTAGAAGAAGCTGATATTATGAGAAGGATATTACCCAAAGATGAATTTAAGCGTTGGTTGCAAAATTTTCTTCCTCAGTTACAATCTGTCGATTTTGCTTTAGCAACGGGAAGAGTTTCTGATAGGACAGATGGTAAATTAGTGCATTTGGATGGTGTCAATTTTAGCAGGGCTTGGTGCTTGTATGGTATCGCAAATACATTCCCTGAGTATGCACATCTCAAGGAGGTAGCCAACAAACATATAAACTACTCTTTACCGAGTATAGTAGACGATAATTATGAAGGCACACATTGGTTAGGGTCATTTGCGATTTATGCACTAAACACTGCTAGCGATGTTCAAATGGACTAAAAACATTGGGCCTGGCACGCTTGTAGCAGCAGCATTTATAGGACCTGGCACAGTAACATTATGCACAATATCAGGAGCTCAGTTTGGCTTCACGTTATTATGGGCGATGGTGCTTTCCATTATCGCCACGATAGTATTACAGGAAATGGCCGCTAGAGTAGGCATAATCACTCAAAAAGGACTGGCAACCGTCATAAAAGATCATATATCCTCTCCTATTGCTAAAAAAACAGCAATACTCCTTATTTTGGGAGCAGTAGTGGTAGGTAATGCTGCCTATGAAGCAGGAAATATAAGTGGTGCTTCACTTGGCATAACCGCACTTTTGGGCGACTCCTTTTCTTCTTATTCCCCATTTATTATTGGGTTCATTGCTTTTGTGTTATTGAGTGTTGGAAATTATAAAGTACTTGAACGTAGTTTAATAGGGCTTGTACTGTTAATGAGTTTTTCGTTTATCGTAACTGCCATTATCACAAAACCCGATATAGTAGAAATAGTAAAAGGAATGATGATTCCTACCATTCCAGAAAATAGCACACTCATAATTATAGGCATCATAGGGACTACGGTAGTACCCTACAATTTGTTTTTACATGCCTCATTGGTAAAGGAAAAATGGAGTAATGAAAGCGACCTTACTCACGCCCGAAGAGACGTGATCATCTCTATTATTCTAGGAGGCTTGGTCTCGATGGCCATTATGGTATCTGCTGCTACCATATCAGAAACAGGCGTGAAAAATGTGCTTGATTTAGCGAAAGGACTTACGCCCTTGTACGGAAGTGCTGCAAAATATTTTTTAGGAATTGGTCTGTTTGCCGCAGGAATAACCTCTACCATCACAGCACCTTTGGCGGCAGCGTATGTAGCAAGAAGCTGTTTCGGGTGGGAAGACTCATTGAAGGATATTAAATTTAAATTCGTTTGGTTTTCTATTTTAGTGTTGGGCATTGTTTTTTCTTCTCTTGATTTTAGACCCATTCAGATTATTACATTTGCACAAATTGCCAATGGGTTGCTATTACCCATTGTTGCTTTATTCTTGCTGTGGGTAGTGAATAAAACTGCGGTATTAGGAAAACATAAAAACACGCTCGTTCAGAATATCTTTTCGATACTCATTATTCTTATTACGATAGTTCTAGGAATAAAAGGAATAGTAAGTGCTGTAGTATGATTGATGTAAACTGTGATGTAGGTGAGGGGGTAAACAATGAAGAGCTACTGATGCCCTATATTTCGTCCTGTAATATTGCTTGTGGGGGACATGCGGGAGGTCTCGAGACGATGACCAACGTAGTGTCGTTGGCAATAAAGCACAATGTGAAAATCGGGGCACACCCTTCTTATCCTGATAGAGAAAACTTCGGCAGAAAATCGATGGTCATTTCTGATGAGGATTTAGCCATTACCATTGTAAAACAGATTAAAACATTAGAAAAAGTAGTCTCTACTTCAGAGAGACAATTGCACCATATCAAACCGCATGGCGCTTTGTATAACGATATTGCCAAAAACACAGCCTTGGCAAATGTTTTTCTCGATGCTATCGCCTCCTACCGAAATACCTGTGCCCTTTACGTTCCTTTTACATCTGAAATAGCTCACGAAGCATTGAAGAGAAATTTTAAGGTGGTTTATGAAGCATTTGCCGATCGCAACTATAACGATGACCATAGTTTA
>JAOULS010000009.1 GCA_029881895.1 Cyclobacteriaceae bacterium
AGGTTCTGCCAACAATGGCCCACTCATTACTGTAAAAATACTAGGCAAATGGGGAGCTGTCAATAGAAGTGAAGACCTTATCATCCAACCGAACTACGATTCTATTTATTCGTTTGTTAATGGCATGTCGATTACAAAAATCAATGACCAATACGGACTTATTGATAATAAAGGCGATGTAATCCTATCCAATCGTTATGAACAAATTATGAGACAGAAAAATGGTAGATATGTTACAAAAGAAAACAACAAGTTTGGGTTAATAGATAAAGAAGGAAAAGTAATCATCACCCATAAATACGACTCATTACAAGACACCTCTAATGGTTATGCGATCATTCGCACTGGAGAAAAATTTGGAGTAGTCACATTAAACGGTCTCAATACTGTCCCACAAGTCTATGACAACGTACTATATAACCCCAAGAGTAATCTGTACTTTGCCGAAACAAAAAAATCTTGGGAAGTATTGGAAATAAATAAATAGATCAAATTTCGATTATACCACTATTAATAATACGAAATCCATAGTTCAACCCGTATTGTGCAATAGGATTTGTGATGAAGGCGTAAAGCACAAAAAAATAGGCGGTTATGCAAAGAAGTCATAGCACCGCTATGGTGATGCTCATAATCACAGTAAAACGTCTATTTTATAGTGATTTATGGATGTAATAGAGATTCAATACTAATAGGCAGCATTTCCAGGTGTTCTTGGAAAAGGAATAACATCTCTAATATTTCCCATACCCGTTATAAACTGAATCATACGTTCGAAGCCCAATCCAAAGCCACTATGCGGTGCTGATCCAAATCTTCGAGTATCTAAATACCAGTTCATCTCCGATTCTTCAATCCCCATTTCTATGATTCTTGATTTTAACACCTCTAAACGTTCCTCTCTTTGTGAACCACCAATAATTTCTCCGATTCCTGGGAAAAGAACATCCATAGCTGCTACCGTTTTATCATCTTCATTATTACGCATGTAAAATGCTTTGATATTTTTAGGATAGTTATAAAGGATTACTGGTTTTTTGAAATGTTTTTCCACTAAAAATCGTTCGTGCTCCGATTGTAAATCAGCACCCCACTCTTCTATAAGGTATTTGAATTTTTTCTTTTTATTAGGTTTCGAACCTTTTAGTATATCAATGGCTTCGGTATAACTTACTCGTTCAAAATTATTGTTTTTCACAAACTCCAAATGCTCAACTAAGCCCATTTCTGTACGCTCATTTTGTGGTTTTGCTTTTTGTTCTTCTTCGTATCGGTTGTTCAAGAAATTTAAATCATCCTTACAATGTTCAAGCGCATAATTCACCAAATATTTCAAAAAAGATTCTGCCAAATCCATGTTATCGTTCAAATCATAAAAAGCCATTTCTGGCTCCACCATCCAGAATTCGGCTAGATGTCGAGTGGTGTTTGAGTTTTCCGCTCTAAATGTAGGGCCAAACGTATAAATTTCGGATAAAGCTAGTGCTGCCGTTTCCCCTTCCAATTGTCCCGATACAGTAAGATTGGTTTCCTTCTCAAAAAAGTCTTCTTTAAAATTAATCTCCTCCTCTTCGGTTAGGGGTGTATTTTTAAGATCAAGCGTGGTGACACGAAACATTTCGCCAGCACCTTCAGCATCGGAACCCGTAATAATGGGTGTGTGTACATTGAAAAAACCTTTCTCATTAAAAAAATTGTGGACAGCAAAAATCATTGCATGCCGAACACGATAAATAGCGCTAAAAGTATTCGTTCTTACTCGTAAATGAGCAATTTCTCGCAAAAACTCTAATGAGTGTTTTTTTGGTTGCAACGGATATTTTTCAGCATCAGCATCCCCAATTATTTCAAGTGTTTCAACAATCACCTCCATCGATTGTCCTTTGCCTTGTGATTCTACTAACGTCCCTGTTACTGAAACACAAGCTCCCGTATTTATTCTCTTTAGTAATGTTTCATCAAAATTTTCAAAGTCAACAACTGCCTGTAAATTATTTATGGTAGAACCATCATTTAAAGCAATGAATCGATTGCTACGGAATGTTCTTACCCAACCTTTAACATTTACAATTTGATTTACTTGCCCTTGGTGAAGTAATGTGTTTATCTTTGTCCTTTTCACGGTTCTATCGTTTATAGATGATTTATTATACAAGTGGCACAGTTCGTGTTATTAAGTCACTTGAAGTAGAGCGCAAAAAAACTATATTTTGGGCTTTTTATCAAAGAATATATAGAATTATAATAAATTTGAATAACTTATAGTAAGGTATTTTAACAAAAGGACACATGCTAAAACTCGGTTTAACTCAAGGCTTACAGCAAAAACTATCACCACAGCAAATTCAGTTTATAAAACTATTGCAGGTGCCTACCGTTGAGTTAGAGTCTAGGATTGAGGAAGAACTAGAAGATAACCCTGCTTTAGAAGAAGGAAAAGAGGAATTGGATGATGTTGACAACAATAATGACGAATTTGAAGAAAAAGACGACTCTTCGACTGAAGAGGAAGTAAATATAGAGGACTATCTAAGAGATGACGATATTAGTGGATACAAAATGCAGGGAGATGGAGGCAATGAAGAAGAGAGAGACATGCCTGTAGCAACCATGTCATCGCTAAATGAACAACTCCTTACGCAATTGGGATACTTAGGACTTGATGATCGGTTAACAATGATTGGCAAGCAGCTAATAGGAAGCATTGAGAGTGATGGGTATATTCGTAGGGATATGGAAGCAATCTTGAACGATTTAGCTTTCTCGCAAAATGTAGAAACAGATTTGGACGAGATAGAGAGTATTCTTCATAAAGTTCAAGATTTTGACCCTCCTGGTATTGCCGCTAGAGATTTAAGAGAATGCCTATTACTCCAACTTGAAAGAAAAGATGATGGTCAGCATGCAGATGTTGTTGTTGCTAAAATGATTCTGTCAGAGTGCTATGAAGAATTTACAAAAAAGCACTATGATAAAATAATGAAAAAACTCGAAATTGAAGACGAGGATTTCATAAAGGATGCATTGGAATTGATTCGCAAATTAAATCCAAAACCAGGAGGTAGCTCATCAGGACTTGTACGAACGCAATACCTTATTCCTGATTTTATGCTAGATAATATCAATGGCGAACTAGAAGTGGCTCTAAATTCACGCAATGCCCCAGAACTCCGGGTAAGTAGATCCTATACAGATATGTTTCAAGCGTATGACAAGAGTGACAAGAAGGATAAAAAATTAAAAGAAACGGTATCGTTTGTAAAACAAAAATTAGATGGTGCCAAATGGTTTATTGAAGCCATCCGACAACGTCAACAAACTTTATTAAAAACCATGAATAGTATTGTTCAATATCAATATGAGTTCTTTTTAGAAGGTGATGAGTCTAAATTAAAACCCATGATATTGAAAGATATTGCTGAACTTATCCAAATGGACATTTCCACCATTTCTCGTGTTGCCAATAGCAAATCTGTACAAACAGAGTTTGGCATTTATCCTCTTAAATATTTTTTTTCGGAGGGTATCGCTACCGATTCTGGTGAAGACGTAAGTAGTAGAGAGGTGAAGTCAAAGTTAAAAGATGCGATAGATAAAGAAGATAAACAAAAGCCACTATCCGATGATAAATTAGAAAAAATAATGAAAGGACTAGGATATAATATAGCTCGAAGAACGGTTGCAAAGTACCGAGAGCAACTAAATATTCCAGTAGCACGACTTAGAAAAGAGCTTTAGAGTGGGGAGAAAAACAGCAACAGTTATATCATACCTTATGCATCCATTGTTGATGCCTACCTACCTATTTGGATTATTATTATATGTATACCCCGAATTTTATCGACCGCTAAACACCGAACAAGCCACCTACATCATTTTAAGACTTTCCGTAGTAACATTACTACTGCCTGCATTTAGTATCATCATCCTAAAATTTACAGGATATATTGGTAGTATTCACCTCGAAGAACGAAGCGAACGACTAATGCCCTACCTTTTTACTTGCATATACTATGGCGTTCTTATCTACATTTTTTATCAAGGAATGTCCTTCCATCCTTTCTTGATTTTAATGTTAAGCATGGGGGTGTTAATATTAACATTAACAGTATTTAATTTTCAAATAAAGGTGAGTGCACATTCGGCATCTATTGCTGGTATTCTGGGATTTTTGTGGGGATTAAAACTTAACGATCCAGAAATAATGATGCTTTACCCAGTAGTAACCACTATTATAGCTATTGGGGTAGTGATGTCGGCAAGGTTACTATTAAATGCCCACAAACCTATAGAGATTTACCTTGGAGCAGTATTGGGTTATGTGATTTGTTTTTGCGGTGCATTTTTCTTTTTATAAATCATCGTAACGGATATACCGTATTGTACTAAGAATAAATTAGTAGGGCTACATTCGTAGGTAGAAATGATAACTTTTTATATTTTTAGACTATAAAAGGGTAGTTGTAATAATGGAAGAAAAAGAACTGAAAGCATTAGTGTCGTTATTAGATGATGAAGATCAACAAATTATAGCTCATGTAGAATCTAAAATACTTTCAATAGGAAAAACAATTATTCCTCTTCTAGAGGAGCAGTGGGAAGGCAGTTTTAGTCCGAATACGCAATCTCGGATTGAAAATATTATTCACACACTGCAATTTAGGTTACTACAAGATCGTCTGATTCATTGGAAGGAATCTGAGTCGGAAGATCTGTTACGAGGAATGTGGGTAATTGCCACGTTTCTTTATCCAGACCTTGAGTTCGAGAAACTTCAAAAGGAAATTGAACAGATTTACTATGATGCTTGGTTAGAACAAAAAGATGAAATGCATCCCTACGATCAAGTACGGTCGTTAAATAATGTATTTTTTCAAAAAATGAAATTTAGAGGGAACACAAGAAACTTCCATGCGCCAGCAAATTCACTCATCAATAATGTATTAGAATCAAAAAAAGGAAATCCTATTTCTTTATCCATTATTTATTCATTGGTGGCACAGAAAATGAATATCCCAATTTATGGCGTAAACTTACCCAATATGTTTATTGTTATGTATAAAAGTGCTTCGGTAACTCCATTTTATATTAACCCTTTCAATAAAGGGATTATTTTTACCCGTGAAGATATTGACAGCTACATTAATGAGTTACACCTATCGCCTATAAAGGAATATTATGAACCTTGTTCTAATGTTGATGTCATCAAGCGAGTATTGCGCAACCTTTCCAATGGATTTGAACAGTTAGGAGACCATGAAAAAAATGATGAAATAAAAATGCTATTACAGTCAATATCTCCCGTAGGGGAATGGTAATAAAACTTATTAATCTCTTATTTTATCATACAACCCATTACAGGGGTTAAGCTCTTGGCAGCTGATTTTCCTTCCAAAAGATTATCAATATTGTCTTTCAAATAATGATACTTCACATCATCAGCCACCTGAGCGTTGTTATCAATTGGCCCTTTATAAAACTGTGATAATATTCCCTCCTTATTTTGTAACAAGAATACTTCTGGTGTTTTTCTTGCTCCTAATATTTTTTTAAGCTTCCCATTTTTATCTGCTATATAATTACTCAAGCTATACTTGTTTCCAAATTCAATCATTTTTTCAATAGTTTCATCTACTCCCCAAAATGAATTCACTAAAACAACCTCAATTCCTTGATCGGCATACGTATTCTGTATGGCCTTTATTCGGTCAATGTAATAAGATGAAAAAGGACATTTATTACCCATAAACACGATTACCACACCCTTTGATTTAAAATCTTTTAACGAATAATTGCTATTTGTCATAACATCCGTCAACTCAAAATTGAGTGCTATTTGACCATTCACTACCCATGACCATGACATCAATACTGCTATTAAAAATATTTTTTTCATCATTGAACGTTTAATTTACCGAATACACAAGGTAGGATTTATTTATTTTTTCTGCCCTCATTTTATACTTTGTTATATGGTCGCCCTCAATAATATTGCCTATCAGTTCCATTTTTTCATCCAACTCGAAAGGCTCAAGAAATAGGTTATCTTTAAAAATAATCCCTTTTTTACCTTTCAATTTATACAACGCCTCTTTCGCACACCAGTACACGCATAATTTTTCAACATCATCACCCGCTTGATCCATTTCCTTATTACTCAAAAACTTATACGCAATGCGCCTAAGTTTTTCTTTGGGTTGCTCTAAGTCTATCCCTACAGCACCATTTTTACATACAATAGCCCCTACCCACGGAAAAGAATGGGTGAGTGAAATATGATGTGAGTGATTATTAAGGTGTGGTTTGCCTACTATATCTTTATAAATACCATAGTATGACAACCCCAAATGCTCTACGAGTGATTTTAACATTAATCTACCTGCCATCCATTCTTGCTTCTTAATAACATTAGAAATATCTGGGGCTGGAAGTTGTAAAACTGGATTTTGATTCATCAATGTATACAGCTTACTTTCCGACTCATCAATTTTCCAGAGTCCAACAGCTGCATTTTTATTAATTTGATCAATTTTTATTATTGGCATGTTCTAATTTGGTATCGACAAGCTATATTCACAATTTCAATGTAAAAAACAAATCATTTTGTCAAATGTCGAAATTAATCGTATCAAAACCATCAGTTTTTTCAGGTCATCGCGATTGCGTATATGTTTTAGAATCAGGGGCATCGCCTAATCTATTCTTCTCAGGTGCAGGAGATGGAATGATTGTAAAGTGGGATTTTAACCTTCCAGATCAAGGAGAGCTTATTGCCAACTTGTCTAATTCAATCTATGCACTACACTATCATCAATTATCCAATACAATTATTGTAGGGCATAATTATGATGGAATACATGTATTGGATTGGCAAAACAAAACAGAAATAAAATCATTGCATATCGGTAATGCTGCCATTTTCGACATTCAATCGATCGACAACACAATCCTAATCGCTTTAGGAAATGGCGAAGTGGTTGTCGTTGACTATGAATCATTTGCTATCCTTCATCGCTTTCAACATTCTAATGAAAGTGCAAGAACCATTGCTGTTCACCCTACTCAAAAAGAATATGCGATTGGTTTTAGTGATGCCACAATACGAATCTATGAGACCCATACACATCAATTAAAAAAAGAAATAGTAGCGCATACCAATTCTATATTTACATTACACTATTCTCCCGATGGAAATAAATTATTTTCATCAGGAAGAGATGCTCACCTAAAAATTTGGGAGTGTAATCATTATGAAATGATAGATGATATTGTAGCACATGTTTATGCGATAAACCATATCGTATTCAATCCTGTTGGCACCCATTTTGCCACTTGCAGTATGGATAAAACTATTAAAATATGGGATGCATCTACTCACCAGTTGCTAAAAGTAATTGACAAATCAAGGCACGATGGGCATAGTTCTTCTGTAAATAAATTATTATGGACAAGCTTCAATAATCAATTAATTAGTGCCAGTGACGATAAATTTATCTCTGTTTGGGATATTAAGTTCCTTTAAATAGAAGAAAACGAAACTATATTGCGTTTAAATAAGTATATATTTGATGAATTTATTACATTGTTACATAAAATGGTTCCTGCTATCGCTTTTAATCACCAATAACCCATGAAAATTACGCCATTAGAAATACGACAGAAAACTTTTGAAAAGGCATTTAGGGGACTCGACAAGGACGAGGTGCAAGCCTACCTTACTTCATTGTCTCAAGAATGGGAACGAATTCAGGATGAAAATAAAGAATTACGAATAAAGTTAGAAGCTGCTGAAAAAGAAGTAGGAAAACTTCGAGAAGTTGAAAGTTCATTATTTAAAACACTAAAAACAGCAGAAGACACTGGGGTAAATATGATTAGTCAAGCAGAAAAAACTGCTCAACTTCATTTGAAAGAATCCCAAATGAATGCCGATGCTATTCTTAACGATGCTCAAAATAAAGCGCGCAACACTATTGAGGAAGCCGACATGCAAGCACGCGATGCGATAGACGAAATGGAAGAGCAATTGAAATCATTAGCTCAGGCTTATAGAACATTAGAATCATTTAGAGAAGACTTGCTTTCTGGACTAAAAGCAATGGCTAACGAAGTGCTAGAAAAATCAAGTAGGGTGTCTACAAATATTAAACCCTTCGATGTAGATGAAGAGATTCATAAAGCAAAAAGTTTGGCTCAAAACTATAAGTTCAAAAACGGCACGAAGAAAAACACAAACAACATTCAAGAAAAACCTGTAGAGCAGCCCCCTGTAGCACAAGAACAGGCAGCTTCTTCTACTAAGGAAAGTTCTTTTTTTGACGATATAGAATAACATGGGGAAAGTAGCACTAGAAGGACTTGAATTTTTTGCCTATCACGGATATTATGAAGAAGAGCAAAAACTAGGAAATAAATACGAAGTAAATATTGAAGTAGATACCGACTTAACAAAAGCGGCTCATGACGATATTCTCTCTGGAACAGTAAATTATGAAATTCTTTATAAAATTGTTCAAGAAGAAATGTTAATTTCCTCGAAAATGCTTGAACATGTTGCCGGGCGCATTATCTCCCGAGCACTATCGGCTTTTCCAGAAATTACGGGAGTACAAGTAGAAATATCAAAATATAATCCGCCAGTAAAAGGTGTTTGTAGAAAAGCGAAAGTAACAATGTCGAAAAATCGCTAATTTTTTTCTTGTTCGGGATGATTAAAAACAAACCCACGCTTATCATCTCCTTCGTAAAAATCTACTTGCAACCCAATAAGATACATCAAGTGTTTTTTTTCGATGTATATCATAATCCCTTGCGATTCATATTGGATGTCCCCTTCTTTTTCTTTATCAAAACCAAGCATGTGCGTCATCCCAGCACCACACCCTCCTCCTCCTTTCATACCTATCCTTAACCCATAACCCTCAGGAATGTTTTTATTGCTCATGATGTTTTTTACCTCAATAGCAGCATTATCAGTTATGGAGACAAGGTTATTCATAGCGACCTTTTTGTTGTTAACGTGATTTGTTTTCCATCAAATTATCTAATTATAGAATAATCTCATATATTCGTTTGCAATAATAAACAAAGATATACCACAGTTTCATGGAAGTAGTTATAGAATACGGAAAATTGTTAATCCCTGCGGCATTAGTCCTTTACGCAATGTATTTAACAATAAAATCATTTTTAAATAAAGAGCTTGAAAAAACTATGCTCGAAATTAGAGGGCGAAGTATTGAAACCATTTTACCTACTCGTCTACAAGCCTATGAGCGTATGTGCCTATTTCTAGAACGAATAAGCCCAAATAGCCTAGTAGCCCGATTAAATAACGGAGAATATACTGCAAAAGAGTTTCAATTTATTTTATTAAACGAAATCCGTGAAGAGTATAACCATAATGTGTCTCAACAGGTATACATGAGTGATGAGGTATGGACGAAAATAAAAAATGCTAAAGAAGAATTAATAGCATCTGTAAATAATGCTGCCGCAAAACTAGGGAACGAAGCAACCAATGCCGATTTGTCAAGGCAACTTCTTGAAGATAATTTCTCAAAAGAATCTGATTTAATAGCATTGGCACTACATGAAACCAAAAACGAAATTCGACAAGTTTTTTAAAATCATTTTTCTGCACTATATTAATAGTCGATTATCATAGGCAGTATATTTATTTTAGTCAGCATAAATGACATTGTTGAAAAAATAATAAAGATAAGTTGTACATAAGGTGTTGGGTTATGAGAGATAGTACCGTAGAGAGTAAGTTTTTTAAGAAGGCTAAAAGCAAAGCATTTAGTCTCCTTCAAAATAGAGAAAAGTTAAACCATTTGCTTCAAATTTCGAAAGATAAATTGTCGGATGTGAACAACATAAAACTTGTTGACAATCTTAAAATTTTTGTTCGGATGATAAAAGCATATATCAAAGGCACGTATACAGAAGTACCCATGAAAGGGATTATAGCGATTGTAGCTGCTATCGTCTATTTTGTGATGCCCATTGACCTTATTCCTGATTTAATCCCTGTTACAGGCATGATTGACGATTTTGCAGTAGTCATGTGGGTATATAATCAATTGCAAAAAGAAATAGAAGCATTTAGTATATGGGAAACAAGTCAAAATAAAATAAATGACTAAAACAGCTCTTATAGCAGGTGTTACAGGACTTATAGGTAAACAGTTATTACAACTGTTACTTGTCGATGATGGCTATAGTAAAATAGTTTCTATCTCTAGACGTTCGACAGGTATACAGCATGAAAAATTGAAGGAAGTGATTATCTCATTCGACAGGATGAATGACGTTGTTGACAAATTAGTAGCCGATGATGTATTTATTTGCCTAGGCTCGACCATGAAAAAAGCAGGGTCAAAAGAAGTGTTTGAACAATTTGATTATACGTACCCCTTTCAATTGGCAACCATTTCTCTAGAGAATGGTGCTAAACAATTATCAATTATTAGTGCCTTGGGAGCAGACAGTACCTCTTCTTTTTTTTATAACCGTGTAAAAGGAGAACTCGAATCGGCCATTATGGGTTTAACGTACGAAACTATTAATATTCTAAGGCCTTCGCTGTTGATTGGTGAAAGAGAGGAAGTGCGAACTATTGAAAATATAGCACAGAAATTTTATAAATCACTGGGTTGGGTTTTTGTAGGCTCTGCAAAGAAATATAAAGCGATTGAAAGTGAAACTGTAGCCATGGCTATGCTTAACATAGCCCAAAGCAACAATCTAGGCATAACCATTTATAACTCAGATGAAATAGCGGCTAGAGCATAGCTTCGAAAAATCCTTGTTCTTTATCGTCAAAAAGAATATTAAATACTACTTTCCCGTTGCTCTTTTCATAATTATAAATAGTAATATCACCTACATCAGCACCGTTTTCTGCAAAAATCCATTTTATTTGAATACGATCTTCCGTAAATTCTAACACATTGGCTTTACCTATTTCTTTTCCGTTTTTATCATATTCAATCCACACATCTTCCCTAATATTAACAGATCCCAAAGAGTAGCTAAGATCCTCGTTTTTGATTACTAATTTTTCAATTTTTAAATCCTTGTTCAGGATTAAGTTTTTCATACTATCTTGAGCATAAATGCTAGATACTGCAAAAAATAAAATAACGAAAGTGGAGTAGACGAACTTTTTCATAAGATGAGAGGTTTTGATTCTTTTATAATTTACCAAAAAAAAAGCATATATACTATTACTATCTATTAAATTTGACTTATGTTATCCTCACAATATACCCCCAACAAAATAGAAGCTGGCTGTGATGAAGCAGGCAGAGGCTGCCTAGCTGGGCCTGTAGTAGCTGCTGCGGTTATTTTTCCTAAAGGATATAAAAATGATGTATTAAACGACTCGAAGCAATTAAGCAAGAAAAAGAGAGCGTTTTTGAAAACACAAATAAAAGAAGATGCCATTTGTTGGGCCATTGGTGAATGTAGTAATGTGGAGATAGATCAATTCAACATACTGAAATCTTCTTTTATGGCAATGCATAAAGCAGTAGAACAACTCACCACCACTCCCGAGCTTTTATTGATTGATGGAAATCGTTTTATCTCCTACCCCGACATCAATCATGAGTGCATTATAAAAGGCGATGCCAAATTCCTATCAATAGCTGCTGCCTCTGTACTTGCCAAAACCTACCGAGATGATTTAATGACGACCCTCGGGTTACAACACCCTCAATACGATTGGGTTAAAAACGCAGGATACCCGACAAAAAAACACCGAGAGGCCATTAAACAATTTGGCATCACCTCCTATCATCGGAAATCATTTCGATTACTTCCCGACCAATTGGATCTTTTTGAAGAAAACTGAATTGTAGACGATTAAAGTAGGGCTATAAATAATAATTGACAACTAGTACGACAACACTTGTACAAGTGGCTGAGTATATCGAATAATCTAGTTTTTATTAGAGTGATAATAATTTATAAGCACAAAAAAAACAGCAGTAATAGTATTACTGCTGTTCTAAATTGATTTATATTAATCTTAATAAAGAAAATCTAAAGCGATTTGATCATTACCTGTAAATGGTCTATCTCCTCCATCTGTACAAGATAACATGAAAGATAAATCAGTAGAAGGATTTGCTCCAGTAGGTGTTCCTGGTATATGATTCGCTCCTACAGTTGAAGCTCCTTCGTTTGATGGAGATCCTCCACAAGAAATGCTTCTATCGAAGAAATCCGTATGACGAAAACCTACACAATGTCCCATTTCATGAGCTATAATAGTAGCGATTCCTGCAGTACTCAAGTTGTAAGTAGACTCAAGGATACCACTCATTTTGATCTCATTATGAGGGTCTCCTGCTGCAGTAGGAAATCCAGCTGAACCTAATATTCCTCTTCTTTCATCACCTTTTCTAAGTCTTGTCATTCTGATGTCTGCATTATCAGTAGTGATTCTTTGGAAAGTAATTTCTAAGTTTTGAGCATTGTATCTAGCAATAGCCTCATCAAGACCAGCAATCATTCCTGGGCTGTATCCAGAATTACCTCCTTCAGGAGCATACATAGTAACTAATCTACTTCCATTAGTTAATACTAAATTATCAGTACTATACTGTTCGTTTACAATACTACCAGGCTTCATGCCTTTAAGCTGCTCAAGGGTTAAGTTAATGTCATTTTCAATCCAAAGAGAACCATCATCACTTTTAAACGCACCATTAATACTAAATCCTGCTGATTCGATAGCTGATAATTCTTCCGAAGAAGGCATGTTAGGATTTCTGAATTCTTCTGTATCAGAACAAGAAGTGAAAATGGCACCTGAAATGGCAGCTGCACACAAAACTGAATAAATCTTTTTCATAGTTTTTTTGTTAGTTTAGAAATTTATTACAAAAAACTTAACTTTATGCGCAACAATAGTTTGCCTATTTAATCAAACATGAAATTAAATTTTGACTCAAAACTATTTAATAAAATATTATAAATTTAAGGACTTTAGTTTCTGGTTGAATTTTACGGATAACTGGTTGGTATGATTGAGTATCTGGTAATTTGATGTGCAATAAGAACATGGTGGGAAAATTTGTATTTTGAAAAAATATCTTTTGAGAGCATATTTGCGTTTGTTACTCATTTTTTAATCAATCACAATCTTGACAAGTTTAATTAGAATTTTTTTTTTACTCTCAATTTGCATTAATAGCTATACCTATGCTCAAAGTGTAGAAAATAATCTTAAACAGCTATATACCAAAAGACCATTACAATTCCATCAGACTAATACGCTTACTCTAGATTCATCTACTCTAATAATTGAAATTGAAAAAAACGACATCACCCAATTGGTGAAATCAGGTGATGTCCATATTTTAAAACACGTAGAAAAAAATCATTATATCATAAAATATACCGGAAAGATAGCTTCAAAATTATTTGCAAAATCTACATACATCGCCTTGGCAAATAATGAATGGAAATTATCTTCAAAAGTTTTAACTAGTAAAAAAATAAGCAATGCCAAATTACGCATAGAGGTCGTTGGACTGTCTAAAGAGGAACTGAGACACTATCTAGAAAACAATGAATTTACTGATTATAAAATTATTTACCATTACTCAAAGACCTTAGCCATTCAAACAAATTCTATTACGCTTGTACACTTATTGAAGGCAAGCGATAAGGTAACACATATTGATTTAATGTCGGATAGAGTACAAGAAGAGGCGGTAATAAGTAGTCACGATTTGTCGTTTAACAAAATAAATAAAGTACATAGTGATTTTCCAAATTTGAATGGCAATGGATTAACGGTTTCTATAAAGGAAGAAATGTACAACAACATAGATATAGATGTAATAGGTAGAAATACGACTTCTGGTATTGAAAGTAGTTCAGTGTCATCACACGCTACCGACATGGCGACAATTATTGGTGGAGCAGGCAATTCATTTATTACAGGTAAAGGCTCCGCTTGGGGGTGTAATTTTACTTCCTCAAATTTTGATAATATTTTTCCAGACGATGATATTATTTATAAAGATTTGGGGGTATCGGTTCAAAATCACTCCTATGGAACAACCGTTGTAGATAATCGGTATGGAGTAGAAGCAATGTTGTATGACGAAAATACAAAAACAAACCCTACCCTATTACACGTATTTAGTGCTGGGAATATAGGGATGAAAGTGGCTTCGGAAGGTATATATAAAGATATTTCTCACTACGCCAACCTAAGTGGCAACTTTAAAATGGCCAAAAACACCCTACTAGTAGGATCAGTAGATGAATTGGGACAGGTAAGCGAACGGAATTCAGCTGGCCCCACCTATGACGGAAGGTTAAAACCCGAATTAGTTGCATTTGGGAAAAATGGAACATCTGAATCTGCAGCACTTGTTTCAGGCGTTGGCCTTCTACTTCAGCAATTATATTTTGAGAAAAAGGGGGTGCTACCAACATCTTCTTTCTTAAAAGCAGTACTTATAGCTGGTGCTGAAGACATCGGAGACAACGGCATTGATTTTAAGACAGGGTACGGAAGTATAAATGCATCTCGATCAGTTGATATTATTAATTCAAATAATTATTATAAAAATTCTATTTCATATGCTCAAGAAATTACCTTCAATATTACGATCCCACCAAATGTAAATGAAGCAAAAATAGCACTCACTTGGAACGATCTTCCAGCTAATGCCGAAGATATTAAGGCACTAATAAATGATTTAGATTTAAAAGTAACAAATGCGTTAACCAACGAAGTGTGGCTGCCTTGGGTGTTAGACCATTCTGCCAACATAAGTTCATTATCAAACTCCGCTACTAGAAAAGAAGATCATCTAAATAACGTTGAATTTATCACCATCAATTTCCCAACAAGTGGGATATATTCTGTTTCTATTTCAGGTAATTCTATACTTAGTGCCTCACAAGAATTTGATGTCGCTTATTATTGGGACTTTATAGATCAATTTCAATGGACTTACCCCTCTTCAAAAGATATTGTTATTGCCAATGATAGTACTACGTTACGATGGGAAGGTCCAATTTCAGGTATTTCTTCTATTGAAATACAAACTGACGGAAAAACCTGGACTACTGCATTAAACAATATAGACCTAGCAGTTGGACACATAACGTGGAAAGCTACTTCTGAACCTGTTACAGGCAAATTACGAACCTTAATAAATGGAGTATATGTAGAATCTGATACATTTACTATTGCACCGCTAATCCCATATAAAGTAGGGTTTAATTGTGATGATGAGTTCATGCTCTACTGGGAAAACGTAGTAGGTGTAGAGGGATATAGAGTATATCAATTAGGTAATAAATACCTGGAATTGGTGAGTCAAACTGTTGATACAATGATTATTTTTCCTAAAAATAAGTTTCAAAAATCGTTCTATTCTGTAAGCCCAATTTGGTCGGGAAATGAAGGGAATACCAGCTTGGCTTACAATTATACTTATCAAGGCGTAAATTGTTACTATCGAAATTTTTTAGCTACCAACGAAGCGAATCAATACATTAAAATTGAACTAAACATTAGCACAAATTATAATGTAAAAGAGATAGTTATTGAAAAAAAAGAAGAAAATGGAAATTATCTATTAGTCGCCTCACTACCTCTTGGAGGCAAGCAGCTACAATATATAGTTGAGGATAGAAATCCAATTACAAATTACAGCTATTACAGGGCTAAAATTATACTTCATGATAATTCAGAAATCATTTTAGAAGAAGTAAAAGTGTTTTTTCCCAATCAGAATACTATCGAAATATTTCCTAACCCCATTTCAAAATATAATTTTTTTACCGTTCATGCCAAAGGAGATGGAAGGGAATTAGTATTAATGAATATAAAAGGAAAGAAAATTTACCAATGGAATATTCAAACGAACATATCGAATTACTATTTACCAAACATACAAGAAGGAATGTATGTATTACAAATTAAAAGTAATGATACTGTTTATGGACAAAAAAGAATTATCGTTTATTAATATCATAATCATGTAGTTATTAATTATATTTTATGTTATTATTAACCAATTTAATAGACTAAAATTTTGATGAAGCAACTTCTATTTTTTCTTTTCTTTTTTCATATTGTTTTTATTGGTCATACACAGCGTTATAATTTCAAAGAATACAACGTAACGGATGGACTTATTCATTCGACAGTAACCACCATTACAGAAGATAAAAGAGGGTATTTGTGGATGGGTACCTACGATGGCGGAATAAGTCAATTTGATGGTAATACTTTTATTAACTTTTCGGAAGGAGAAAATTTTGCTGGTTATTATATTCATGACATTGAAACAGGTAATGATGGCACTATCTGGATTGCAAGCAATGCAGGTCTAGCCAATTATAATGGTGAAGCATTTATTTCTTATACAAATTCGAGTGGGCTTATTACCAACAAGGTTCGTTCATTACTATTTACATCAGACGATAATTTTTGGATAGGAACAGCTGAAGGTATTAATTTGATGAAGAATGATAGCATTTATGAATTTGAATACAATCATTTATTTTCAAAACGGAGTATACGGTCACTTATCGAAACCAAAGATAGAAGTATATATATAGGTACTTGGGATGGGTTATTTGTCTATAAAAATAACAAAATAGATTCTATAAAGACCATTCATAATAATAGCTTAGGTATCATTCATTGTTTAAAGGAAGACTCAAAAGGTAATATTTGGATAGGGACACACGAAGGAATCATCAAATATGATGGTTCTAAAATAACTAAGTACAAAGTGGGAGAAGGTGATGTTAATACCATTATTAAAGCTATAGAAGAAGACAAAGAAGGGAATCTGTGGTTTGCTACACTTGGACAAGGAGCTTTTTTGTATAATGGAGAAAAATTTATAAGCATTAGTAATAAAAACGGTTTAAGTACTAACGGACTATTTTCATTATATAAAGATGCTAAAGATAACCTCTGGATAGGAGGTGGTGGGCTAAATAAATATTTCGGTAAAGGATTTTCTCATTTAGGAAAAAATGAAGGGCTAGTACACGATGCTGTTTTTCAAATAGTAGAAGATGTGAATGGGAATATGTGGATAGGTACTGAGTCTGGCATAAGCTATTATAATTCTGTTACTGGCGAAATAAATAACTATACAGAAGATAATGGCTTAACAGGAAATACGATTACATCAATTATCGAAACTAAAAAAGGTGAAATATGGGTAGCTACGCTATCTGGTCTAAATAAATTTGAAAAGGGTAAATTTATCCAACACCCCAAATATATAGGAATGGAATTGTGGAGTCTTCTTGAAGATAAAGATGGAAATATTTGGATTGGAATGAATCATGGTATTGTAAAAGAAGAAAGAATAAATAAAACACTCATCGAGCCAATAAACCATATGCCAATTTTAAACAATACTCAAGAGTCTATTGAAATTTCAGAATTTTTAAAAAATAGTTCTTCTTCCGTTTACTATTCGGGAGACAATGGATTCGCTGATGTCGTTAGCTATGTATCTAGTTTAGATGATGATGGAAATATCTGGATAGGCACTAATTACAATGGCTTGTATAAGTATTCAAATGAACAATTTGAATCATTCACAATAGACAAAGGACTAAATTCAAATACCATTTCTCAAGTAGTTCCAGACGGAAAGGGAGGCATGTGGATAGGTACAGATAAAGGCATTTCGCATTATCATAAAGGTAAAATAAGGAATTACGGAATAAAAGATGGTCTGTGGATGGAAGTTATTTATAACCTAGTTGTTGATGGAGAAAATATATGGATAGGGGGTACCAAAGGAATCCAAAAATTAGTATTTGATGAAAATAAAAACATTATTGATAATTATAAGTTTGATCAATACGAAGGGTTTACAAGTATAGAAACCAATGACAAAGGAGGAATGAAAGATAGTAAAGGGAATTTATGGTTCGGCACTATAAAAGGAGCAACAATCGTTAAACCTGACGCTATCAACTATCAAACATCACCTACTACTTCACATATAACAGATATTAAACTTTTTTTTGAGGATGTTGATTGGTCTAATTATTCCGATTCGCTTACAAGTTGGTATAAACTACCTACCTCATTAATTTTACCTTATGATAAAAATCAACTCACTTTTAACTTTGTAGGCATAAATTTAAAAGCCCCAGAAAAAATAAGATACAAATGGAAGTTAGAAGGCTTTGATAACAGCTGGGCTCCTGAAACTAATAAGATGGAAGCTAATTACACCAACCTTCCCCCAGGGGAATATACTTTTTTGGTTATGGCATCTAATGAAAAAGGTGCTTGGAATCCAAATTACTCTACTTTTAGTTTTCAAATTAATTATCCTATATATCTCCGCTGGTGGTTTATTACATTAGCTATATTAGTTTGTATAACATCTATTTGGAGTTTTATATTGTTCCGAATTAAACATTTACACAAAAAAGCAGCTAATCAACAATTATTGTTAGAATCAGAACGTAAAATGGTGGAATCAGAACGTAAAGCACTACGAGCGCAAATAAATCCACATTTCATTTTCAACGTACTAAATTCAATTCAGTATTATATTCAAAATAATGAATCCTTGATAGCATCACGTCATTTATCAAAATTTTCAAAATTGATGCGCATGATTTTGGATAACTCTAAATCTTCAACAGTACCTTTAGCTGACGAAATTGAGGCATTAGAACTATATATGGATTTGGAGAATTTACGGTCAGACAATAAATTTAAATATGAAATTAAAATATCCAATAGTATCGATATAAGTGACTGTAGAATACCTCCAATGCTGATACAACCATTTATAGAAAATTCTATTCGTCATGGAATAATACCGAGTGACAAGAAAGGGTTAATTACAATACGTTTAAGTCAAAAGGAAAATATTATCAGTTGTGCAATAGAAGACAGTGGCATCGGAATAAAAGCTTCGTTAAAAAACAAAACAGATGAAGACACTCATATATCAAAAGGTATGGCAATTACTAGTGATCGGCTTAAAATCATTAATGATCAATTAAGAAATGATGTAAGCATTGAAATAATTGATTTAAGTGAATTTGACAGTAAAAAAACGGGTACAAGGATCAATATTTATATTCCAATAGAGTAATTATATATTTGCAATAGCTTCTAATAACTCGTTCTTTCTCCTTCTCGACACCTCCACTTCAGAGTCATCAGACAATATAACATAACCACCATCGCCTTTTACAAAGCGTTTAATATGATGAAGGTTTATAAGGTTTGAATTATGTACACGCATAAATGGCATGCCGTTAAACAAATGATCATATTCTTTTAATGTCCTCGTAGAGGTAATTTTTGAACCATCAGACAGGTATATAATGGTATAATTACTAGATGATTGACATCTGATAATATCTTTTATTTCCACTAAGGATACTCCTTCATGATCAGGGATTCCAATCTTATTCGTAATTTTTTTGCCATTTAATGAGGATAGCAATACTTCAATACTTTCATTAATGTTTGTCGGTTTATTTCTTTTTCGGACTACTTTTTTAACCGCAACCTGCAAATCATCAATATCAATAGGTTTTAATAAATAATCTAGTGCAGAATATTTTATAGCTTTTATAGCATAATGGTCGTATGCAGTAGTGAAAATGATGTCAAAATTAATATCAGAGAACTTTTTTAGCAAATCAAAACCATTCCCATTAGGCATCTCAATATCTAGAAACACTAAATCAGGATGTGTGTTATTAATAACCTCATAAGCTTTTTTTATATTTTCTGCTTCGCCTATTACTTCTACCTCTGGACAATATTTTGAAATAACATTGGCTAAAAGGTTTCGCCCTTTCCTCTCATCATCTATTACTATTGCATTAATCATATTTCTATTCTGATCAGCCTAAAATAGGCTAGACCGTATATTTTTATAAAAAAATCTAGCACAAATTAACTCAATTTATTTTATTATGATTGATTAATTATAATTAAATTTCAACAAATTCTATTTTTATTTAAAAAATTATATTAATTCATGTTTAAATTAATAAATAAAAATTACTTATACTAGAATAAATAATCTATAAAAATAGCCGAAAATGCTCCTAACAAACTTATTGCGACTTTTTTGAAATTGAAATGATGACCAGGGCTGGTTTCAAAAAATATAGTAGTTGAAATGTACAAAAAACTACCACTTACAATTCCGAACAACATTACAATCATTTCTGGACTAAAAAATCCTTGCTGTGCAGCATAGTCGCTTAAAATTAAACCTAAAGGCGAAGAGATTGAAAAGATTAAAAGATAGGTGTATGCCGTTATTTTACTTTTTATATGGCACATTACCACTGACATTAATGCAATTGCAGCGGGAATTTTATGAATTACTATGCCTACCAAAAGTCCTGTGGCATCATTGTGTGCATGCATTGAGCTAGGGTGTGCCAAAAGAGTGCCTTCCAAAAAAGAATGTAGACAAAGCCCTGTAACCACAAAAAGTGAAGAAAAAGAGCCATGTTGATGGTTCCCACTTTGCTCATGCATATGTCCATGTTCAACTCCTGAAGTAAGGTACTCTAGAAATTGCTGTACAAAAAAGCCAATCAACACAAAAACCCCTACCTTTATCGCACTCTCCCCTGCTTGTGTATAGAGTTCGGGTAAAATATGAGTAATCGTAATTGAAAATAAATATGCTCCTGCAAAAATGAGTGTCAATTTCAACTTCTCACCACTCCAACCTTTGCGAGTATGTATAATTGGCAAACCAGCCAAAAAAGTAATTGAAAATAAAACAAGGGTACTTAGTATCATTTTTCTGCTATAAATATCATTCTTTCCGAATGATCACAATCATAAGGGTCTAATGAATAGTTGCCAAAAATTGCTTTAACTTCTAGTTCTGCTTTTGCGAAGTAAGTTAAAAATTCTTTCTTGCATATTGCTTTCACTTTTTCCTGAAATGTAAATTGACTTCCTTCATCCTCAAACTTAATATTCTTTACTATATATTCATCATCAACTTCTTTTGTAATGTGAAATTCTATCCCTTCTTTAATTTTAATTTCTTCAGGAGTTAGGTGATGAATTACTTTGTACGGATTCAAAAAATCAAGTACTAACTTCCCTCCCGATTTCAGGCTATCGGCAATGTTAGTGATTGCTCCTTGGTTCTCGTTTTCAGTTTTAAAATACCCGAAACTTGTAAACATATTTAGCACATAATCATACTCATTTTTGCCAAACAAATTTCGCATGTCATGTTCAAAAAACTGAAGACGATCGTTACAATGCTTTTTAGCATGCTGAACATTCGATGGCGATAAGTCTAGCCCTACAACATTAAATCCTTTTTTGTTTAAGTAGATAGAATGACGCCCTTTCCCACATGCCAAATCTAGAATTTTATCATTGGGGGTAAATGCCAAGTAACTAGAAATACGATCAATAAATGAATGTGCTTCTGTATAATCTCGATCTTTATATAAAATATGATAGTAGGGCGAATCAAACCATTCACCAAACCATTCTTTTCCGTTTCTCATCAATTTAGTAGCTTAATTTTATCCTTCAAATTTTCGGACACAAAATAATCAATGCCTCCTGTCGAATCGCTAAAGATAAGAAATGCCCCCACATTGTTTTGTCGGTTAACTAACTCAATTGCTTTTTCATGTCCCATTACCATAAAGGACGTAGCAAGTGCATCGGCAGTCATGCAGTCATCAGCAACTACAGTTGCACTTAATATGGCTTGTTTTATTGGGTAACCCGAATAAGGGCTAATAGTATGAGAATATTTTACGCCATCAATTATTCGATAATTAAAATTATTAGCAGAAGTCGCAATGCCTTTATTGCCTGGCGCTAACTGAGCAATAAACGTAGGCTGAAGCATATCCGATTCAGGATGGATAATCGCTATCCGCCAAGGATTATCCGTTTTTAAATTTCTACCTCTAGCGTTTACCTCTCCTCCAATTTCTACAAATAGATTTATAATTCCTTGATGAGTGATAAATTCAGTTACAACATCCACACCGTAGCCTTTGGCAATGGCACTAAAATCAAGAGTAGCACGATTATCCAACTTCCAAACTTTATTATTATCGAATTTAATCATCTTGTCAAACCCTATAAAAAACTTTAGCGAATCGATATAACTACTATCCATGGTTACTCGTTCTTCAGGGCCAAAACCCCAAGCATTTACCAAAGGCATAACAGTAGGGTCGAAAGCGCCTGAAGTTAACGATGAAATTTCTGCGCTTTTTGATACCACCTCTCTAAAAAAAGGCAAGTCGTAGTAAAAAACAGAATCGTTGTTTAGCTGCGATATTTCCGAAGTAGACAAATAGGTACTTAATGATTGATTGAAAATTTCAAGTAAAGAATCTATTTGTGGCTGTAAATTTCTAGCTTCTTTATCGAAATATTTAATATGATACGTAGTCCCCATTGTTTTCCCCTCAATACTTAATAAAGGTGGTTTTTCGTCTTGACGATAATGCCATACCAGAAATAGTGCCGACATTAAGCCTAGCGTATAGATAATATTTTTAAGTCTTAAATTCATTCTAATCGTAAAATGTAGTCCAGGATTATTAACCTACAAATGAACGTTTCTTTCTATTCATGTGTATTTTTCATGCAATTTAGTAAAATTGCATGGTTAAATATTTACTTTAGTAGCCAACAAAAATAAGAATTATGCGGGAAGACTATCTTGATGGTGATGATGAAAATTTCAGCCCAGTTGAAAAAGAAATTGAAAAAGCTTTACGGCCTTTAAGTTTCGGTGACTTTACTGGTCAGCATAAGATAGTAGAAAACATAAAAGTTTTTGTACAGGCTACGAAACAACGTGGAGAAGCATTAGATCATGTATTACTTCATGGCCCTCCTGGACTTGGGAAAACTACCCTTTCTCATATTATTGCCAATGAACTTAATACGGGCATTAAAGTAACTTCAGGTCCTGTACTCGACAAGCCAAGTGATTTGGCAGGGCTACTAACCAACTTAGAAGATAATGACGTTTTATTTATCGATGAAATTCATCGGTTAAATCCCATAGTTGAAGAATATTTATATTCAGCTATGGAGGATTTTAAGATTGACATCATGCTTGATAGTGGTCCAAATGCTAGAACGGTACAAATAAACTTAAATCCATTTACCTTGGTAGGTGCTACCACTCGTTCTGGATTACTCACATCACCTTTGCGTGCCCGTTTTGGGATTAATGCTCGTTTAGAATATTATGATACTGCACTGCTAACCACAATTATACAACGTTCAGCAGAAATATTAAACAACCCTATTGAAAACAATGCAGCATCAGAAATTGCTCGAAGAAGTAGAGGCACACCTCGTATTGCGAATAATCTATTGCGCAGAACAAGGGATTTTGCCCAAATAAAAGGAGATGGAAATATTACCAAGGAGATTGCCGAAATAGCATTGAAAGCACTAGATGTAGATCAAAATGGATTAGATGATATGGATAACCGAATATTATCTACTATTATCGAAAAATTTAAAGGAGGTCCTGTTGGTATTTCCACGATTGCTACCGCTTGTGGAGAAGAGGCCGAAACAATAGAAGAGGTGTATGAACCTTTTTTGATTAAGGAAGGATATATTAAGCGCACATCAAGAGGTAGAGAAGCTACTGAACTGGCTTACAAGCATTTAAAAATTGTTCCTCCTACACGCTCTGGAAGCTTGTTTGAATAAGAATGAAATTTTCTTCTAGTCATAAAAACGCCCAATTTATAAAAGCGAAAGCTACTGAACTTGGTTTTTCATTTTGTGGGATTGCTAAGGCTGAATACCTAGATAAAGAAGCCCCTCGGTTAGAACATTGGCTAAAAAAGGATATGCATGGCCAGATGGGGTATATGGCTAACCATTTCGATAAACGGCTCGACCCCACCAAACTCGTTGAAGGCGCAAAATCAGTAGTTACTTTTCTATACAACTACTTTCCCAAACAAGATTTAGCAAAAACCAATAATTACAAATTAGCCAAATATGCATATGGCACTGATTATCATTTCGTAATCAAGGAAAAACTAAAAGCACTTACTAAGGCGATTCATGAAGAAATTGGAGAGGTGTCGGGGCGTGCATTTGTCGACTCTGCCCCAGTTATGGAGCGCGTTTGGGCACAAAAGAGTGGATTAGGATGGATTGGCAAAAATAGTTTGTTACTCAACAAAGGTAATGGGAGCTTCTTTTTTATAGCAGAATTAATTATTGACCTAGAATTAGAAATAGATGCCCCAGTTACCGATCATTGCGGTACCTGTACTGCCTGTGTCGATGCCTGCCCTACGGAAGCCATTACTTCTCCTTATGTGGTAGATGGAAGCAAATGCATTTCTTATTTCACAATTGAACTTAAAGATGAAATTCCCAACGAAGTAAAAGGTAAATTTGAGAACTGGATGTTTGGCTGCGATATCTGCCAAGATGTTTGTCCTTGGAATAGATTTTCGACCCCTCACCAAGAGTCTCAATTTTCCCCTCACCCCGATTTAGCTGCCATGACTAAACAAGATTGGCAAGAAATCACCCAAGAAGTGTTTCTGAAGGTTTTTAAAAAATCGGCTGTCAAACGCACCAAACTTTTAGGGTTAAAGAGGAATATTGAGTTTTTGAACAATAGCTGATGTGCTTATCAGTACATCATTATTATTTCATAGAGACAGCTTTATAAACAAACCAATAGAAATCATGGCGACTACATCACTATCAATGGTTTATTTTTTAGAATATAATCACGCTCATTTTACCTGTTTGAATTAAAATTGATTTTCTTTGAGAATAGTTAAGAAACAAACCTCATTACAATGAATTGGATACAACTGCTTTCTTCTGATCGAATAGGAAAAAAATCGAAAGGTGATGAGAGTTTTAGGAGTGATTTTGAAAAGGATTATGATCGTATCATCTTTTCACACCCTTTCCGCAGGTTACAAGACAAAACACAAGTACATCCATTACCCGAATATGATTTTGTACATACTCGGTTAACGCATAGCTTGGAAGTATCGAGTGTTGGACGTTCATTAGGAAAAAAAGTAGGGGAAGTACTGATAAACCGCTACCCAGAATTAAAAAAGAAGGGCATTAATTCGTTCGATTTTGGAGCTATTGTTGCCGCTGCTGCGCTAGCACATGATATTGGCAACCCTCCTTTCGGACATTCAGGAGAATCGGCCATTTCAGATTTTTTTAAACACCACCCACAGGGAGAATTGTTTAAAAGTAGATTGAGCGACAAACAATGGGAAGACGCTGTAAATTTTGAAGGTAATGCTCAGGGGTTTCGATTAATGCAGCAAAATCAAGGTTTACAATTGACGTTTGCCACATTAGCCTCTTTCACTAAATATCCTAGAGAATCAAAAATAACACAGCAAGATAAAAGTAAAAAAAGTCAAAAAAAATACGGTTTTTTTCAAAGCGAAAAAGAAGCATTTGCGCAAGTAGCTCAAGAAGTAGGGTTATTGCGTGTTTCTGACAAGGATCTAATTTGGAACAGGCATCCATTGGCCTTTTTAGTAGAAGCTGCAGATGACATCTGTTATCAGGTTATCGACTTGGAAGATGGCTGTAGGCTAGGGTTAGTAGGGTTTGACGAAACAGTAGCCCTTTTCGCCAAGATAATTGGAGAAAATTTCGACCGCAAAAAACTTGACAAATACAGTAGTAATGCCGAAAAAATTGGGATACTACGTGCTATGGCAATCAGTATTTTGGTAGATCAATGTGTGGATGTGTTTTTGGCAAATGAAAAACTTATATTGGAAGGAGCATTTGACAAAGCGATAACAGGGCAAATTAAATCGAGTAACGTTCTAGATGAAATAGAGAAAATATCTATTACTAAAATATATCAATCACGAAAAGTGATGGAAAAAGAAGCAGCTGGATTTGAAGTTTTACCAGGGTTGTTAGAGTCATTCTCGACCGCAGCATATAATTACTATTTTGCGAAAGAAGCTTGTTCTAGAAAGCACTCCAACCTTATGCGCTTACTTCCTGAAGACATAAAAGTACGAATGGACAACAGCCAACAGGATGTATATGCGATACTTATGGCATGCATCGATTTTATATCGGGCATGACAGATAGTGCGGCCATTTCGCTTTACAGAAAAATTAAAGGGATAAGCCTTCCTGAAGGGTAGCTTTTATTATTAAGATAAAAAAAACACCCTTACAGAGTCTTCATATTGAGAACCTCTTCTACCTCTTTTGTGTTTTCAAAAAACGACAATAGAGTTAACATTACTCTGTCAACAATGGTGTCTGGGCAGGAGGCACCACTCGTAAGTACAATCTTAACGGGAGATTTTTGAGGAATAAATTCAGTAGAAATTTCTTTTTTTTGACTTTCATACTTGTAATGGTGAATTTCAGTACTCGATTTAATTTCCTTTTCAGAATTAATAAAATAAGTGGAGAATTTTCTTTCACAGAGCTCAACGATATGGGAGGTATTGGACGAATTATACCCCCCCACTACAATTGCCAGATCAGCTTCTAACTCTAACAACTGATAAGTAGCATCTTGATTGTCGTTTGTGGCATAACACAAGGTATCTCTAGTGTCTGAAAAATGATCTTTATATTTCTCCTCACCATACGTATTAATAATGGTCTTTTTTATGTAATCTGCCATTTCTTGCGTTTCGGAAGCCAACATTGTCGTTTGATTAACAACCCCTACCCGCTGCAAATCTTTAGAAGGATCAAACCCTTGAGAGAATCGACCTTTAAATACAGAGAAGAATTCGTTTTCATCCCTTTCTCCAGAAATAATTTCACTCAAGAATTTAGCTTCCTTAATATCACGAATTATCAGTGAAGGAGCATTTTCATTACTATGCGAAAAAGTAGCTCTCGTTTCTTCATGGTTATGTTTGCCATGTATAATTATGGTATACCCTATTTGTCCTAACTTTTCAGATCTTTTCCAAACCCTTTCTACAAATGGACAGGTTGTGTTGTACTTCTGTACTTCAATACCAATACCTTGAAGTATTTTTTCTATTTCGATGGTAGTACCGAAAGCAGGAACAATTACAATATCATCCGACTTTAACTCATTCCATTGGATAAACGGTGTCCCATCAGTATCCATAATAAATTTTATACCCCTACTTACCAAGTCATTATTTACTTCTTGATTATGTATCATCTGACTGAGAAGGTATACGTTTTTATCCGGATTTTCCTCTAATGCTTTATAGCTAATTTCGATTGCATTTTCAACTCCATAACAAAATCCAAAATGACGGGCAATATAAAACTGGACAGGACCAAAATCGAGTAAGGTAGGGGTGAAATCCTTTTTTCGAGGATCATTATTTTTCCTTGCCTCCTTAATTCTTCCCGTTATGGAAGAGCGATAATATTCGGGAATATCAAATTTTTTGATAGCTGTACTATTTAATGTACCGCAAAACTATACAAATGTATTTACATTGTAAACAATCACCTATTTCAATTATTTATTCATTAAAAATATGTTGTATTTATTATTTGTGGAGTACATGTTCTAATCTCTAATAACAAAAATGGGGACTTTTCTATTCGAAAAACCCCCATTCCATAGATAATAACCTTAGTTATTATCTATGCCAAGTTACTGTTATCAAACTTCATTTGCGTTCATATTGCCAAAGCAATAGGTTCAAAATCTGGGTGTTATGTAAACTCTCAAACGATCTCGATAAATCGAGACTTCATCCAACAACTTTCTGTGACTTTAGTCATTTCAGTTTTATACTTAGAAGTATAAATCCCTTTAGTATATTTTCTAAAATTCAACTCCTTTCTTCAGTATTCTCGATTAAAACCGATAAAACGAAGTAGATGTGAACCGTTCTATAAAACAGACTCTTTGTGACTTTCGCCATTTCAAATTATATTCCTGAGATTATAATCCTTTCGATATCTTGTTTCACAAATTTTGCATTACTACCCTAACACTCTTTTGTGTTTGTCGTGAATATCCCTCACTTGGTATATCCAATATCGTAACTATATTGCTGATAAACAAAGAATTAGATTCTAAGTTTTACACTATTTATACACCAATTCACGAATGTAAAAGCAGGTACTTATCCACAAAAATCAGATAGTTATCCACTTGTTTTCAACAAATAGGAATATGATTGAGCGCAGTAAAATTAGCCTGATGGCACGTTTGAATGCTATTATACCAATTAAGGTTTATAAGGGCGCAAAAGATTTTGTATGGAATTTGATTTTGAGAAAGGCAAAAGCACAGTCATAGCATTGTTACGAGGAGCATTTTTTACGCATCACAAAATTAAATTCATAGGAAGATATGTGTCATTATAAATGTTAATTGATATTACATCAAATACAGTTTAAATGAATTCAATAAACCTCATGTATAGGGTAAAATCCATATATCTCTATTTATTCGTTTAGCAAGAAAACATTTATAATAAGGGTATTGAGCAACGTCTTAACCCCTTAATTTGAGGAATTTTATAAGAGATAGATATTTCATAAGCTCTTTGTCTACGAGTATCATACCTTAGCGTTGAGGAAGTAAAATCAAAACTAATCCCAACGAAAACCTTATTGTTAGTAAAACCCCCAGAAAAAATAAAAGAATCATTTACCCTATGCCATACTCCTATTTGTATGACATTAATAGCATCTCTTTTTTCAATAAAATTATAACCAAGATAGGTGCCTACATTAAACTGATTCGTTTCATTTTGTCTCAAAATCAATACATTAGGAGATAATATTAATACAGAAGTAAGATGAAAGTCTAGCCCTCCCTGAAACTTAAAAAGCATTGGTAAGTTATATGATTTATCTTGAACCAATGATTCGTTTGGCTTATTGAGGTTTGACGCAGCTACTCCAACAAAAGCACTAAATGGCGATACTATTTTATCAGGGTTATGAGACCATAACACACCTGCATTAAAAGTTGGATATGCTCTACTACCTTCAAGTTCATTTATGATAGAAGGGGCAACACTAGCCTGAAATCCTAAAAAAGGATCATATTGAGAACTCCATTCAAAATTGTTGAAATTTATTGATTTCTGAATAAAGCCCGCTTGTAGACCTATTGAAATTTTATTTATTCCTGTGCGATCAAAACTCCAATTAAATGCACCAGAAGCTAACGCCCCCATGGTTAACAGACTTCTATTTACACCTGACGATTCTCTAAAAACGGACAATCCTATTCCTCCTATATGTTTCCTGATTCTTGTATTTGTAATCAGAGGATAATTAAACGTAAACTGTCCTATATCATACGGTAAATCCAAACTTTGCCATTGTCTTCTATAGCTCACATTAAGCAAAATACTAGTTTCTGCACCTGAAAGTGCGGGATTCAAATAAAGAGGGGCTGCATAGAATTGTGAAAAAACAGGGTCTTGAGCTTTTACAACACCATGTGTAAAAAGAAATACGACAACAATTATAAAGGTATACTTATTAGCCATTTTTTACCTAATCATAGTTATGGAATCAATTTTTTCAAAGGGCTTACCATTAACTAACTCTCCCTTCTTTGTATAAACTCCTGCCCCTAACGATACTTTTTTCTACTATTACGTCATCAGCGTTC
>JAOULS010000140.1 GCA_029881895.1 Cyclobacteriaceae bacterium
TCACCCCCTGAAAAATTTAGTATTGTGCCTTTGGCTGAAGGTGCCTTAAAAGGAGCATCCTATGCTGAAATTAATCAATTTAGAGAGATGTATCAAGTTTTTCAGCAGGACTTGAGTGCTACTAGCTCTGTATTATCGGAGAGTATGTTGTCAGTTGGCGCAATGAAAAGAGCTATGGACAAATCTGAAAATGTGTCTGATGATTTGTTTAATAAACTATATCAGGTGCGTCTCATGCTATTGTCTATTGAAAAAGAATTGAAGGGAGATCCTACAAAAGGAGAAATAGGAGAGCGGTCGAACCCAACGCCAGGCGATGGTGGATTTATAGGGTGGACTGCGTCACAAGCAACGTATGGTCCTACAGCTACACATAAAGCAGCATTAAATAGAGCACAAAAACAACTAACAGGTATAAAAGCTAAACTTAAAGCGCTAGTTGAGAATGAAATTCCCTCTATTGAGAATGAATTAAAAGCAAATGGTGCGCCATGGATTGAAGGCCAAGGTCTGATTGAAGACTAAAGTAAAATGCTACTCTCTCAAAGTAAAAGAGGGAGTAGCATTAAAATATTAAAGTACACTTTTATGCTTCTGCACTTGCCTCATCTGAGGAAGCTTCAGTAGCATTGTCATCAGTATTATCAGAGGATGACTCTTCACCGTCTGTCAATTCCCCTTCTTCTTCAGTAATCTCTGGCTCAATACGAGTAACCTGAAATAAGAAATGCTTGTCTAAAGATAATTCATAAATAGCCGTTTCCATCAGTTCCATGGCTTTCCTAGATTTTTCTAACATGATAAATAAATCTTGAGCTGCCACAGAAGCTTTAATGTTATTTGCCACTCTTCCTTTATATACCTGTAATGTAAAAGTATCTCCACTTTTCCCTTTTGGGTTAATGTCTTTAAACTCGTGTTGAATAAATTGGTATTGTTGTGGTGCTTCAGCCGAATCTACCATTAGTTTTAAAACCACTGGGCGATATTTATTCCACAAAAAAGTATGAAGATGATAATTTATTGGATGATTTGCCATAGGAAAAAAATGTTATATAATTATTGATAGTTCATTTCTGACTATCAATAAGCCATAGGGATGAATATACCCTGTTTATAAATTGTTATAGTTAAAATTATGTAGCCCCTGGAATAGAAAACTTGCTCTATGTGTTAATTTTCATGTTCGCTAATGACTTAGTGTTTTTTTCCACTAAGGTAGGTATAAAAGTGATATATCTTGACAATTCATCCAACCAATTGTTGATAATTATGAATATTTTTAGAAAAGGGATATGCTTACGACAGAATGTATTGTCTCTGATGCATAACACTAACTATTATATAGTAGTGTAAATGAAAACAATGAATTTATATAAGCAGTCCGTTTTTACGTAGTAAAAACGGACTGCTTATTGGGATGTATTTAATCAAATAATAATTATATCGAGTCAGGTACTCCCGTTACAATGTGCTTTTGTCAAGGTTCACATTGTCTACAAACGGCTGTTGTGTCACACGAGTTCCCGTAGCGGCATATATTGCATTCGAGAGTGCTGCTGCAACAGGAGGCAATGATGGCTCTCCTAATCCTGTTGGATCAATATCACTTTTTACAAAGAAAGATTCTATTTCAACAGGCGCTTCTTTATGTCTGATTAATCGGTAATTATTAAAGTTGTTTTGGTCAGGCACTCCATCAGTAAACGTCATATTACTATACATTGCATGACCTATTCCATCAATAATACCTCCTTCAATTTGGTTTAGTGCACCCTCAGGGTTTACTACAATTCCACAATCAATAGCACACCATACTTTTTGCACTTTAGGTTGTCCATTTTCCATTACGAGGTCAATAATCTGCGCAACATACGAATTGTGACAGTAGTAGGCCGATACGCCACTATAAACTCCTTCTCTTTTCGTTCCCCAATTTGATTTTTCTTTTACTAGTTTTAATACTCCAGCGTATCGTTCCGCATCATAGTCATTATCTTCTCCTACTGGGTTTGCTATGGCATTGTTAAAGAGCTCTAGTCTAAACTCGATAGGGTCTTTTCCTGCCGCTTCTGCTACTTCGTCTAAGAAAGACTGTTCGGCACAGGCAATAAAATTAGAACGTGGGGCACGCCAAGCACCAGTAGAAATATTTGAATCTAGCGTGTGTTTGTCTGCTACATAGTTGTTTACCGTTCCTGCTGGAAAACGATTTTCGAAAACTGGACTTTCATGTATCCCCGCTCCATTCACTTTGAAGCCTGTTAAGTTATTGTTTTCGTCTAACGCAGCACTATATTTTACTTCATAAGCTGGGCGGTAAGTACCTTGCGTCATATCATCTTCTCTCGTGTAAATTAACTTCACAGGTGCATTTGCTTTTTTAGATATAACAGCAGCCTCTACACCAAAATGGCCATATAATCTTCGGCCAAAGCCGCCTCCCATACGAGTCATCATAATCGATATTTTTTCTTCGGGTAATCCCAGTACATTCGACACCGTTTTACTTAAGTACTCAGGTGTTTGTACGGGACCTGCTAATTCTGCTTTATCGGCAGAAACATGAGCAAAGAAATTCATGGGTTCCATGGTATTGTGTGCAATAAATGGAGCGCTATAAGTTTTTTCAATGATTTTCGATGCATTCTTGAAGGCTTCTTCGGGGCTGCCATCTTTTCGTGCTGGCTCTTCTGCTGATTTTTCGATTAATTTAGTTAATCCTTTTTTGTACTCAACAGTATTTTCGCCTTTGGTGTTTACTTCCCACTCTACTATTAATGCTTTTTTTGCCTTCATTACTTCCCAAGTGCTATTTCCAACGACTGCCACTAATTGAGGGAATGCATTAACGTCCGACCATTGCGATTCTACCCCTTCAGGTAATGAATCGATGGTGAAGATGTCTTTAATGCCTGGCATTGCACGGGCAGTAGTGTCATCGAAAGATTTTAGTTTCATTCCAAAAGAAGGTGGGTGAACAATCATTGCGATGAGCATTCCTTCTTTTTGATAGTCTAATCCAAAAAGAGGCTCTCCTTTTGTAATTTTTGGCCCATCTACATTTTTTGTAGGGGTACCTATAATTTTAAAATCTTTTGTGTCTTTTAGTTCTATGCCTTCAGGTACTGGTACTTGAGCAGCAGCCGAAGCCATATCGCCATAGCCAGCAGTTTTACCAGATGGGTGAGAGATAATGCCTTTAGAAGTCGTAAGTTCAGCAACGGGCACATTCCATTCTTTAGCGGCCGCTTCTAGTAACATGCGCCTTGCTGTAGCTCCAGCCATACGTAAACTCTGCCACCCTTGTCGGATGGATTGACTACCACCAGCTAACTGACGTTTGTATTTTGCTGTATCAAGACCGGCTTGTTCTACGACAACATTGCTCCAGTCTACGTCTAGTTCTTCTGCCACAATCATAGGCATGGCCGTTTTTACATTTTGTCCAATTTCAGGATTTGGAGACATTATAGTAACAATGCCATTGTCACCTATTTTTAAGAAAGCGTTGATGTTAAACCACTCTTCAGGTATTTGAGCTAATTGCTCATCTGTTGGGGTGCATGATGCTAACCAGCTAAATCCCAGAAGCATGCCGCCACCAGCCGCAGCAGAGGATTTAAGGAATGATCTTCTATTATAATTAGTTTTGAAAAATGTCATGGTCGTATTTTTTTGAATGTAGAAGTGGTCTTAACCTTGTGATGAAGCTGTTTTTATGGCCTTTTTTACTCGTGTGTAAGTTCCACAACGGCAGATATTGCCATTCATGGCTGTGTCGATTTCAGTATCGCTAGGAGAAGGGTTTTGTTCCAAAAGAGCAGCAGCATTCATGATTTGTCCCGATTGGCAATAGCCACATTGAGGTACATCATGTTCTATCCAAGCTTTTTGAACAGGGTGGTCATTATTTTCAGATAGCCCTTCAATAGTGGTAATTTTACTGTCTCCAACTACTGAAATAGGGAGTGAACATGCTCTTGTTGCTACTCCATCAACATGTATGGTGCAAGCGCCACATTCGCCTATTCCGCAGCCATATTTTGTGCCTACGAGCTTGATATGATCACGTAATACCCACAGCATGGGTGTGTCAGCTGCTACATCAATTTGATGTGATGCTCCATTAATATTAATTGTGAATTGTGCCATAGTAGTAAATCTAACTTTTTTGCGATGTAATCAAAACCATTTTATAAAACAGGGATGGAGTGACTCATCTGTAAATACTTCGAAAATGAAGTATAAAAATGGCTCTATTTATCTATAATAACAATAAAATTTTCAAATAAAAATGATTTATTGGCAGTGAAGTTGGTTTAATTAACTGACATATATGCCTTTACCTATTGCAATGGTAGATGGTTTTAATATAGTTTTTCATGACATTTGCTGTTTTGTTTTAGTGTAGTATTAGTTATTTTATTGGGTTGTAGGTAGCCACGGCTATTTTTGAATCTGCAGTGCCATAATATAGAAACCATTTTCCTTTAAAATAGACTAGCCCCTCTACAAAACAAACCTCATTAACTTCACCTATTTTTTCATAATCTTTGTCAGGATGGATGAAGTAATCTTCACTTCGGTCAATCAACTTATACGGTGAGTTGTTGTCGAAAAGTGCCTGGCCGGCCGAATAGGTGAATTTTGGCAAAGTGGTGTCATTGAAATTGGAGGCGTTACTACCATTATAGATCAATAAAATCCCTTCGTCTGTAGCTAAAGCATAAGGGCCAGGTTCTACCAATCTACTATCAAAATATCCATTTCTAGGATGTAATACCGAAATCATTTTGCCCGACTCCTCATTCACAGCCGCCTCCCAATGAGTGAGGTCGTCAGAGGTGGCCATATAGATGTTAGTGTCACCAAAATACATCCAATATTTCTCGTTAATACGTTTAGCTATAATTTTATCTCCTTTCAATTCGCTTACAATAGCACCTGCTTTTGACCATAGGTCTTTATATTTTGTGTCTTTCAGGACTAATCCATGCTTTACCCATGTTGTTAAATCTTTTGAAGTAGCAATACTTAACCGTGCTGTTTTTCCATCATACGAAGTGTAGGTCATGATATAGTCTCCCATTTCACTTTCTACAATTCTTGGGTCTTCTACACCATCGAAATAACAAGAGACACATTCTTCTGAATCTGCTTTTTTATCTATTCGTTTTTTGTAATTCCATTCATATATATTCATAGAATCGTTGTCAGGATAAAATATGGGAGTAGCCATTTTTTTAAAGTGTAGACCATCACTACTCACTGCCATCCCAATTCGAGAAGTTCCTTTTAGATCTTGAGCTCTATACAATAGATGTACTTTCCCATTTTTTACTACTGCGGTAGGGTTTAGCACATTCCTTTCTTCCCACTTCAGGATGTTTCCTGTAATTGGATCTGTAAACGTTAATTTTTCTGAAGGGATTAAAATAGGGTTTAGGCTATCTGCTTTTTCAAAATGGGGGAATGCCCAATTTTCTCTCTCAGACGTCACTTTTACCTTTTCTACTTTAGGGGTGGTTTGGGTACAACTTAACAATGTAACTGTAAAGTAGAGTAGTATGATCTTTTTCATATTTATGATGTTATTATTTTCCAACGATCTATATTTTAGTCTTTCATATTAATAGAGAAAGAATAAAAAACCGATTATTATTATATGTGTAGTCTGTATTTGTGTTAAATTAATCACTTTAATAATCAATGAATGTACGAAAACTATATTCAAAATCATTAATGTTATAAAATGTCCTTTCGATTTATTACGTTTAACGCAATATTTGTTTTCAGTACATTGGCGCACTACGCAATAAATTGTAAAGATTAAATAAAAAATGATTACACTAAATAAGGTTCATCATATAGCAATTATATGTTCAGATTATAAAAAATCAAAAAAGTTTTATGTTGATGTCTTGGGGCTTGAAGTCCTCAATGAAACATATCGGGAAGAGAGGCAATCGTATAAACTTGACTTGTCATTAAATGGAGAATATAGTATTGAACTTTTTTCTTTTCCTTCACCCCCAAAACGAACCTCGAGACCTGAAGCAGTGGGGTTGCGACATTTGGCATTTGAAGTAAGTGATTTAATAGTTGTGATTGAGGAACTTAAAGAGAAGGGTGTTGTTGCTGAGCCAATACGGATTGATGAAATGACACAAAAAAAATTCACATTTTTTTATGACCCAGATGATTTGCCCATTGAGTTATATGAAAAGTAACCTTTCTATAATGACGTGTTTGAGATTTCACATTAGTAACTATTTTTATCTAGCTATAAAAAAATAAGATGGCATTAGAAGCTTCATATAAAAAACACATTTTAAAATTTAAATTCGATGCAGGCACCTCCAGAGGGATACTCCGAGAAAAAAACACTTGGTACATTAGGGTTTGGGATCACTCAAACCCTGGGGTATTTGGTATAGGAGAAGCAGGGCCACTGGTAAAACTTAGCTTGGATGATGTTCCTGAATTTGAGCATGAATTAGGTCAGATTATTCAAAAAATGAAAGACAGGGATTTACCTAAAAATGAAGAAGAGATAAACCAACTAATACAAGAAGTAGTACCTGTTGAGTATCCATCTATTCGGTTTGGTTTCGAAACGGCATTGTTTGACGTACTAAACGGGGGAAAAAGGGTAATTTTTAGTAATGCTTTTTCAAAAGAGGCGCAAGGGATCGCTATCAATGGTCTTGTTTGGATGGGTGATTTAGAAGATATGCTCATACAAATTACTGATAAGGTTAATCAAGGATACGATTGCATCAAAATTAAGATTGGGTCATTGAATTTTGAAAGAGAGTGTGATATTCTTCAATACATTCGAAATAAATATTATAAACAAAATATTATTATTCGGGTAGATGCTAATGGGGCGTTCCTTCCCGGTGATGTAGTGGATAAATTAAATGTATTGGCTGAATTTAATATACATTCCATTGAACAGCCAATTCAGCCTAAGCAAATTGAATTGATGAATCAGCTTTGTCAACAATCGCCAGTTCCTATTGCCTTAGATGAAGAATTAATAGGGATTGAAGGTGTTGAAAACAAACGATTATTGTTAGAACAAATTCAACCTCAATACATCATATTGAAACCTACATTAGTAGGCGGGATGCATGCCTGTAAAGAATGGATAGAAATTGCGGAGTCACTTCAGATAGGATGGTGGATTACCTCAGCATTGGAGTCGAATATTGGTTTGAATGCGATATGTCAATTTACGGCACAATATGCTACTACGCTACACCAAGGGTTAGGAACAGGTCAGTTGTATGAAAACAACATCCCTTCTCCCTTAAAGATATCTGAGGGACATGTTTTCTATAGAGATACCGACCTTTGGGATTTAAATTTTACCGTTTAACACAAATTATTCTATTATACGTAACTTTTTTAATGTTATAGAGTTATTACTATACAAGAGTAAAGCTCAAAATAAAGTTAGGTTAGGTTAGAAAAATACCCCTTCAAAAGAGAAGGGGTATTTTTTTGTTTATTTAGTACACTTGACAGAAAAATAAAGGGTGTAATAATTTCCACTTTAATAAGTTAT
>JAOULS010000307.1 GCA_029881895.1 Cyclobacteriaceae bacterium
ACAGGTAAATCCCACACCGCTGCTACATTTAGTGCTTCATGAAAGTCCCCTTCACTCGCACCCCCATCTCCAGTAAAGGCAACGGTGACCTTCTTTTCATTTTTTAATTTATTGGCTAATGCAATGCCATCGGCTACTGCCAATTGAGGTCCCAAATGAGAGATCATGCCTACGATATGAAATTCATTAGTGCCAAAATGAAAAGAGCGATCTCTTCCTTTTGTAAACCCTGAACGTTTTCCTTGCCATTGTGCAAACAATTTTTCATAAGGAATGTTTCGTCCAGTAAAAATGCCAAGATTTCGATGCATTGGTAAGATGTATTCCTCTTCTTTTATGGCATGAACTGCACCTACTGAAATTGCTTCCTGGCCAATGCCAGAAAACCACTTGCTAATTTTTCCCTGTCGGAGTAAAATCAACATTTTATTCTCAATATGTCTAGGCTTTTGTAAGCCTATGTATAGTTCTTTCAGTAACTTGTCAGAGTATTTTTTTCGATCGAATTTCATGTGCAATGCTAGTCTCTA
Source organism: Cyclobacteriaceae bacterium (assembly GCA_029881895.1). Lineage (GTDB taxonomy): Bacteria > Bacteroidota > Bacteroidia > Cytophagales > Cyclobacteriaceae > JAOUKH01. The sequence goes on from JAOULS010000307.1 coordinate 531, forward strand.
TTGGAAAGCAAATTTAGTGGAAAGGATTCATTGGCAAAACTTGTAAAGCCTTATTTTTACGTTTTACTTTATAACTTATTTTATAAATAATGAAACATCAAATTTGTGAATATGAAAATTAGAACGGGATTTGGCTACGATGTACATCAATTATCGGAAGGAGAAGACTTTTGGTTGGGTGGAATAAAAATTGAGCATACTAAGGGTGCTGTAGGGCATTCCGATGCCGATGTGTTGATTCATGTGATTTGTGATGCATTATTAGGAGCAGCAAATATGCGTGATATTGGTTATCATTTCTCGGATACAGATGCTCAATTTAAAGGAATTGATAGTAAGCTATTATTGAGAGATGTTATGAAATTAATTTCTCAAAAGGGATATGAAATTGGAAATATCGATTCTACGATATGTTTGCAACAACCAAAAATTAATCCTCATATCCCAAGTATGAAAAAGTGTTTGGCAGAAGTGATGCAAATTGATGAAGAGGATATTTCCATTAAAGCGACCACTACAGAAAAACTAGGGTTTGTAGGGAAAGAAGAAGGAGTAGCTGCTTTTGCAACGGTATTAATAGTTAAATCATAATGTCAGAAATCAGAGTAATTGAAACAGATGATGGGTCACACTCATTGTATGTGCCTTCATTAAAAGAAACGTACCATTCTACACACGGTGCAATACAAGAGTCACAGCATGTATTTATTCGTAAAGGCATTCATTTTTATCTTGAGTCACATCATAACAGTGAGATTAAAATTTTAGAAATAGGGTTTGGAACAGGGCTGAATGCATTGCTTACGTTCAATGAGTTGTCGGGGAGTAACATTACCACTTCGTACGATACTATTGAACCATTTCCTATTAATGAAGCGGTATGGAGCAAGTTAAACTATGTTGAAAAAATAGAGACTGATAATACGAAAGATATTTATGGACAAATGCACAGCGCAAGTTGGGAAACAAAAATCGAACTAGAAGAAGGTTATTTTTTCACTAAGCTGAAAGAGAAACTGGAGGACATTGAATTACAAAACAATTATTATGATTTGATATTTTTTGATGCATTTGCACCAAACAAGCAACCAGAACTTTGGCAACTCCCTCAATTAAAAAAAATAGTAAATAGCATGAAAGAGGGGGGTGTGTTTGTCACTTATTGTGCGCAGGGTCAGTTCAAACGTGATTTAAAAGAAGCGGGATTAACATTAGAATCATTGCCTGGCCCTCCAGGAAAAAAAGAGATGGTGAGAGGTGTGAAATAATACTATATAACCTAATATATTTTAGCTCTATCACGAATTTATAACTATGGCTTGTTTGTGTTTCACCATAGTCGTTAAC
>JAOULS010000141.1 GCA_029881895.1 Cyclobacteriaceae bacterium
GGGTGATGTTGAGTATCAACCCCGATGCACATCACAAAAATGGATATGCCGACATGTATTACGGGCTTTGTGTAGGCAGAAAGGGAGGACTAACGGCTGCTATGACATTCAATGCCTTGTCACGTGATGAGGTAGAAAAACACTTTGAAATGCGTAAAGAGCGCGCTATATCTACACTAAAATGAACAAAGGGAAAAAGGTATTAATTATTCGATTTTCCTCCATTGGAGATATCGTACTCACCACACCCGTGATACGTGCGCTTAAAGTACAACTTGAAGATGCTGAGGTTCACTTTTGCACTAAAAAACAATATGCGGGAATACTCCAAAGTAACCCCTACCTTGATAAGGTGCACCTACTTAACGACTCACTAAATGAGCTTATTAAAGTACTGAAAAATGAGCATTTTGATTACGTCATCGACTTGCATAATAATTTACGAACTAGAATTATAAAATTTAGACTAGGGGTGCAAAGTTTTAGCTATGACAAACTAAACAAAGAAAAATGGCTAAAAGTAAACCTAAAAATTGATCAGCTCCCCAATGTACATATTGTAGACCGATACTTGGAAGCGGTAAGAAAATTGGGTATTAAAAAAGACCAACTGGGGCTAGATTATTTTATCCCAGAAAAAGACGAAGTGCCTACAGAATGGCTTCCTGCAACCCACCAAAAAGACTATACGGTATATGCTATTGGTGCACAACATTCAACCAAACGCCTCACGCTTGAGCGCATGATAACACTATGTGATAATATCAATAAACCCATAATTTTACTCGGGGGAAAAGAAGATGCCGCAATGGGGGATCAGCTACAAGCCTTTTTTAAGCGTACCTCTACTGATGCTTTGGCATCAGGGTTAGAAAAAATGAATAAAAAAACATTGATTTATAATGCATGTGGAAAATTTAACCTCAATCAATCTGCCTCAGTAGTGAAAAATGCACAATATGTGTTTTCACACGATACTGGGTTGATGCATATTGCTGCTGCCTTCAAAAAAGAAATCTATTCCATTTGGGGGAACACAATTCCTATGTTTGGGATGTATCCGTACAAAACAAAATTTACTGTTTTGGAAAATAATCATATCGAGTGCCGCCCTTGCTCTAAAATTGGATATAACAAATGTCCTAAGGGACATTTTAAATGCATGAACGACATTACGTTTGATTTTTGGCTGCCCTAATTATATTCATTTTATAATACAAATTTCCACCTACCATTTCGGAATAGTTATCGCCATTCTATTTATTAACTAGATTACTATCAACGTATTAATTGATTTTTATACGGCAGCCTACGTAATACACCGTAGATAAAATTACGTGATTTTACGGAGAATTAAGTTATTAAATAATTTTAGCTTTCATGAATCATATAAAAGATCAAATAAACTATTTTTAAAAAATAACAATTACGATTATGAAAAAAAATACACAAAATGTAATAGGCCTATTACTAATGGCTTTCGTTTTTAGTGGATGTTCTACTAACGATATTGTTGACCTTATCGATGTAAACTCACCACTTGTAGGAACTACATGGACATTTACTTCAGAAACTACTTCTAGTTGTACAGATTCTATTAATGATGGTACAGACTCATGTTCATCGTCTTGTAATACTATTTTATTTAATGCAGATGGAACTATAACTTTCACTGGAGTAAATAGCCCTACAGGAACAGTAACGTATACTAATACTGCTACAGTTATTAGTGCCACTTTTGATGATAATGGCACTCAAGTTACCGAAGACATAAATTACACAATCCTTTTAAATGTACTTACTTTAACTTTTGCAGCTGATGATAGTGATGGGTGTATTAGTGTAGAGACGTATACAGGATCATGATAAATGTGGCTTTAATTTAAAAAAACCCAACTACTTTAGTTAGTAGTTGGGTTTTTTAATGAAAGAAGGCTTACAAGTTATCCTCCAAAATCATCAAATGACACATGCTCGGGTGGTATTCCCCAATCATCACACATTTTGATTACGGCTGCATTCATTAATGGAGGACCACAGAAGTAAAATTCTATTTCTTCAGGGTTAGGGTGTACACTTAACTGATGTTCAATTACGGCATTGTGTACAAATCCTAAAAATCCATCTCCTTCATCGTCTAATGTCTTTTTAGCTTTCCAGTTGTCTTCTTCCATGGGTTCTGACAACACAATATTGAAAGTAAAATTTGGGAATTCTCTTTCTATCTGTCTGAAATCTTCTTCGTAGAATAATTCTGTTTTCGAACGACCACCATACCAATACGTAACTTTTCTACCTGTTTTTAAAGTGTGGAATAAGTGAAACAAATGTGAGCGCATAGGCGCCATTCCTGCTCCTCCACCAATATAAATCATTTCTGCTTGCGTCTCTTTAATAAAGAATTCACCATAAGGACCTGATATGGTCACTTTATCCCCTACTTTTCTTGAGAATACATACGAAGAACAAATCCCTGGATTTACATCCATCCATTGGTTTTTAGCTCTGTCCCATGGAGGTGTGGCTATTCGAATCGTCAACATCACAATATTGCCTTCGGCAGGATGATTCGCCATTGAATAGGCTCTAAATATTTGTTCGTCATTTTTCATCTTCAACGACCACAAACCAAATTTATCCCAATCCGACTTAAATTTATCTGGTCCGGCAGGATCATCCGGGTGAGGTGCGATATCTATAGTTTTAAAGTCTACTTCACATTCAGGTACATCTACTTGGATATAACCCCCTGCTTGGAAATCTAATGTCTCTCCTTCTGGTAATCGTACAATAAATGCTTTAATAAACGTGGCCACGTTAAAATTAGAAATCACTTCGCATTCCCATTTTTTAATCCCAAAAATCTCTTCTGGAATGCGAATGTTCATGTCCTGCTTCACTTTTACCTGACAAGCCAAACGAACTTTTTCTTTTTGTTCGGTACGGCTCAAATGACCTACTTCAGTAGGTAAAACATCGCCCCCACCATCGTCAACATTACACTTGCACATGGCACAAGTACCACCACCACCACATGCTGATGGTAAAAATATTTTTTGCGCTGAAAGCGTACTTAACAAGGTAGATCCAGCAGAAACAATAACTGGATTACTATCATCACCATTAATCACCAATTTCACATCACCCGATTGCACGAGTTTTGACTGTGCATAAAGTAGGATGAAAACCAAAAGCAAAATCACTAATGTGAATGCTACTATAGATGAAATAATTACTGTCGACATAGACTATAATTTATGTAAATTTTAAACGTCTTTTATAAAGCGACACAAATATATCTACTTATTCCTAAAATCGATAGTACAGCTACTTTATTTTATTATAGATTTTTAAAATTGCTCTAAAATAGCAGTAACTGTTACTCTTTTCTTGTAATAGTAATCAAAAAAAAAATCAATTATTTCATTTTGGTTAATGGTGTAGGTTACTGAAACAGGAAGAAAAGCATTCTCATTTTTATTTCCATTATTTTCGGTAATACCTGTTTTTAGATGTTCCTAAATTTTGTTTTGGTTTTTTTATCTTGAAAATGACTTGTCTAAAACAATTGTTTCCATGTACCCTTCATCGTATTGTATTTCAATGTGCTCGGCAGAGCCCTCCACCAATATTTATTCATTTCTACAGCAAAAGACGGTTGCATATAACAGTTAATTACGCACCCTTCGCATTGGGGGTATCGTCCTTCTAAAGCAACTAATTGTTGAACTTCGTGTGAGTGATATAGTTCAAACAAATCATTCTCTATTAAGATATTTTTCATTCCCAAATGATAGCAAGGAAGTATCAATTCATTGTGAGGAGAAATAACAACCGTAGAGCTTGCTGCCTTACACACTGGTTTTGTAACATGATTGCCTCCATCTTTACGTAATTTTAAAAAGGCATTATTCAGGTACACCCCTTTTTTTTTCGACCATTTTTTTAATTGACGAAAGTCATTCGCTGTATAATTTACTTCTGTGACTACTCCACTATACTCGAAAGCGGGGTTGAGAATAAGTATAAGTCCCACATTTTGACAATATTCGTAAACTTCCTCTATTTCATTAATATTATCTTCAAATACAGTAAACAGAATATCGGGACGTTCACCTAATTGTTTGGCAATACGAACCGAATCCATAACAAAATCATAGCAGGCTACTCCACGCCCCTGGTCATGCTTTTCCTTATTCATTGAATCCAATGAGAAATGGAGCATATCTACTTTTCCTTTTATTTTTTTTGCCCACTTGGGGTATAAAAGTCCGTTAGTAGTAATGGTCGTAATAAACCCCATCTCTTTAGCCATCTGTAATAGCAAATCAATCTGTCTATGAAGTAAAGGCTCTCCTCCTGTAAAATCAATTACCTTCACGCCCATTTTTTTTAAATCGAGCAGATTTTGCCTAGTATTTTCAATAGTAATGTAAGGAGAAGGTTTCTCCCATATATCACAAAACCCACAACTCGCATTGCAACGGTAGGTGACATAATAATTGCATAATATAGGATTAGAAATCAAACGCATGTTTGAAGGTAACAAAAAAGCCCTGACCGAAGAGGCCAAGGCTTATAAATATTGTATTTATCCTATTATTTAAGCATTTTCAATAACGTAGACAATCTAGATTTTAAATTTCTTCTATCGACTATAAAGTCTAAAAAACCATGTTCCTGAACAAATTCAGCACTTTGAAAACCTTTAGGCAAATCCTTACCTATCGTTTCACGGATTACACGAGGCCCTGCAAACCCGATTAAGGCACCTGGCTCTGCAATATTAAAATCGCCTAGCATCGCATAAGAGGCCGTAACTCCACCTGTTGTAGGGTCGGTTAATAATGAAATGTATGGAATTTTAGCTTCCGACAAAAGAGCCAACTTCGCAGAAGTTTTCGCCATTTGCATTAATGATAGTCCTGCTTCCATCATTCTTGCACCTCCCGACTTTGAAATCATTAAGAATGGCGTTTTGGTATCAATAGCATGTTGTATTGCTCTGGCTATTTTTTCACCCACTACCGAACCCATAGATCCCCCAATAAAATTAAAGTCCATACAAGCTATCGTAATGTCCAAATTATTTAGCTTTCCATGAGCAGACCGAACAGCATCTTTTAATCCCGATTTTTTTTGGGAAGCGACAATACGGTCAGGATAACGTTTACTATCCTTAAACTTTAAAGGGTCGGCCGAACTCATCTCTTCGTCAAGCTCAGTAAATGTATTATTATCAAATAATATTTCGAAATATTCGCTAGAACCAATCCGTACATGATAGTCGTCCTCAGGACTCACATACGCATTGTTCTTCAATTCACGCGTGTGGATGATTTTTCCACTTGGCGTTTTGTACCACAACCCATCTGGCGCTTCCATTTTTGCCTCAGTAGGGGTGAGAATTCCTTTATCCTTTCGTTGAAACCAAGAAGACATAGTTTTTTTGTTTAAAACAGAGTGTAAAGATATTATATATTTTCATATGCCTAAAGCATATCTATTTTAAATATAAAAAAAGCCTCATACTAATAGCATGAGGCTTTTTTTATATTTGATGATATTACAACTTTTCTTTGATTTTAGCTGCTTTACCTTGTTTGCCTCTTAAATAATATAATCTTGCTCTTCTTACCTTCCCTCTTCTCAACACCTCTACTTTATCAAGATTTGGAGAAACAATCGGAAATATTCGCTCGATAGCAATACCGTTAGATACTTTTCGTACCGTAAATGTTTCACCATTTGTGTTAACATTTTTTCGCTGCATTACCGTCCCTTGGTACTGCTGAATACGTTGTTTTGTACCCTCTACAATTCTAACGTGAACATTTACAGTATCTCCAGCTTTAAATTCAGGAAATTTTGCTCTTGCATCGCTGTATTCAGCTTCTATTAATTTTATTAAATCACTCATGATTCTTATGTCTATTACTCGCTTATTCTCAAAAATGGAGTGCAAATATATAATTTTTTTTTTATTACACACTCATTCGATTGAAATATTTCTATTTTTCTTTATTCAAATGTGGCCTTTTTTCTTCTGTTCGTTTTACCGACTGTTCAAACCGCCATTCTTCTATCTTTTTTTCATGTCCTGAAAGTAAAATATCAGGTACTTTCAAACCATTAAATTCCGCAGGCCGTGTATATACTGGCGGTGCCACTAACCCATCTTGAAATGAATCGGTAAGGGCCGATGTCTCATCAGACAACACGCCTGGCAACAGGCGAATTACCGCATCTGACACTACTGCTGCTGCCAATTCGCCACCCGAAAGCACATAGTCGCCAATACTTATTTCTTTTGTGATATAGTTTTCACGCACTCGCTCATCTATTCCTTTATAGTGCCCACATAAAATCATCAAATTACCCTTTAGTGATAATTCGTTGGCCATGTTTTGGGAAAACTGTTCACCATCTGGGCTCATATATATAATTTCATCATACGATCGTTCCAACTTTAGTGCATCGAAACAACGAACAATAGGCTCAATCATCATGACCATCCCTGCTCCTCCTCCAAAAGCATAGTCGTCAATACGTCTATGCTTATCCATCGAGTAGGTGCGCAAATCATGAATCACCACCTCAACCAACCCTTTTTCTTGCGCTCTCTTTAGGATCGAGTCCGAAAACGGACTATCAAGCAAACGAGGTAAGCACGTAATAATATCTATACGCATTATTTCTCGTCTTTATACACGTCTAGCAACCCTTCGGGCAATACTACATTCACCACCTTTTTTTCGTGATTGGCATCCTTTACAATTTCATCATTGATCGGCACCAACATTTCTTTTCCGTCAAAATTAACACCAAACAAATCCTGGTTAGGAAACTCATATACCTGAGTAATCTCACCTACTTCTCCTTCTATTTTATCAACTAAGACATACCCAATTACATCATGGTAATAAAATTGCCCCTTCTCCAATTCAGGAAGATCGTCTACAGGCAAATACAAATCATTGCCTAAGATATCCTCTAACTCTTCTATGGAGTTAATATCCTCGAATTTTAGTATTCCCTTGTTTGAATTGATTTGAATTTTTTGAACAAAAAATGGAACCAGTTGTTTGTTGATTTCAACAAAAACAGATTCCATTTTTTTATACGCTTCGGGGAAATCAACATCCAAATGAATGGAAGCTTCCCCTTTCAAACCATGTTTCTTGATTATGTGACCTAAACGGAAACAGGCATCAATAGTCATGATTCTACTTTATTACTATTTTTTATCCTCAGAAGGAGCTTCTGGCGCTGCTTCTGCTGCTGGGGTCTCTTCAACAACTGCTTCAGGTGCTGCTGGCGTTTCTTCAACAACTACCTCAGGTGCTGCTGCTGCCGCTTCAGCTTCTTCAGTAGCTTTCACTTCTGCTGCTGCTCTTTGTGCTAATGCTTCCGCTCTTGCTTCTTTCACTTTCGTTTCGGCATCTTTTCTAGCTTTATCACTCGCTGATTTAGTATTCGCAATTTGCTCTACTTTACCTGCTATTTTGCCTTCTTTCTCATTCATCCATGCGTCAAAC
>JAOULS010000142.1 GCA_029881895.1 Cyclobacteriaceae bacterium
GATAATGATAGGTGAAAATTTTGAAAATCCATTTGGTTTAAAAACTCCTAAAGGGGAATTACGAAAAATTTCTTCAATTCTTGACTCTGGCGTTTTCCCTGGTACACAAGGTGGCCCCCTTGAGCACGTAATTGCAGCCAAAGCCATAGCTTTCGAGGAGGCACTTAGTGATGAGTACTTAAAATACGTAGTGCAATTATCTAAAAATGCACAAGTTATGGCGCAAGCATTCGTGGATAAAGGATATAAGGTTATTTCAGGAGGCACAGATAACCACATGATGTTGATTGACTTACGATCAAAAGGATTGACAGGTAAACTCGCAGAGAATACGCTAGTAAAAGCGGATATTACTATAAACAAAAACATGGTACCTTTCGACACAGAGTCGCCATTTGTTACTTCTGGAATGAGAGTAGGTACTGCTGCTGTTACTACTCGTGGAATGAAGGAAGACGACATGAAAAAAATAGTTGATTTAATTGACGATGCCTTAATGCATCATGAGAATGAAAATAAGATTGAAGAGGTAAAATCAACTATTAACAAATGGATGAAGAACTTCCCACTATATAATTAATGAAAAAGCTGCTCCCCAACAACGAAGAAACAAATATGACATTCCTCGATCATCTCGAGGAGTTAAGATGGCATATTGTACGATCACTTTCAGCAATAGTAATATTAGCAATAGCTGCTTTTTCTTCAAAATCATTTGTTTTTGACACGCTTATTTTTGGCCCATCAAAAGTTGATTTTTGGACATTTAGAATGCTTTGTAAGGTTGGAAATTTAGTTAATTCTGATGCTTTGTGTATTGACAATATCCCTTTCTTGATTCAAAGCAGAAATATGACGGGGCAATTTACGATGCACCTTATTTCATCATTTGTACTCGGGTTTATTGTTGCATTTCCTTATATTTTCTGGGAAATTTGGCGTTTTGTTGGTCCAGGTCTTCATGCTACAGAAAGGAAAGTCTCTCGTGGTGCCGTTTTTTTTGTCACACTATTATTTACGATTGGCGTATTGTTTGGGTATTATATAATGACTCCTCTAGCAGTAAATTTTCTAGCAAATTACCAAGTAAGTACGTTGGTTGTAAATGAATTTGATATTACATCGTATGTATCTACAGTAACTACGCTTGTATTGGGTAGTGGGGTTTTGTTCCAATTGCCTATGGTAGTCTATTTCTTATCAAAAGTAGGACTAGTAACACCTGCTTTAATGCGCAATTATCGCAAGCATGCCATTATTGTGATTTTATTTTTAGGAGCGATGCTCACCCCTCCAGACCCATTAAGTCAGATATTAATTGCCTTCCCTTTGTTTGGTTTGTATCAATTTAGTATATTAATATCGGCTTCGGTGGAGCGTAAAAGAGAAAAAGAAAATCTAAGTAGTTAACAATTATGAAAATAGCTATAGGTGGCGATCATGCTTCAATTGAATACAAGCCAAAATTAGTGGCTTTTTTAGAGTCGGAAGGTCATAAAGTAAAAGATTTTGGCCCTTTTTCCGATGATGCTGTTGATTACCCTGATTTTGCTCACCCAGTATCTACTGCTGTCCATACGCTAGAATATGATTTTGGAATATTAATATGTGGTAGTGGTCAAGGTGTTTCCATGACCGCCAACAAACATGATGGCATTCGTGCTGCCCTTTGTTGGAAAGAAGAGATAGCATCCCTTTCAAGGCAACATAACAATGCCAATATTGTTTGTTTGCCTGCTCGTTTTATCACTTATGAAGAGGCGAAAGGTATAGTAAAAACATTTCTAGCAACAGAGTTTGAAGGAGGAAGGCACCAAAGAAGAGTGAGTAAAATTACTTGCTAGACAAGTCTTCTTTTAGTTTATATACACCTTTTTCTATTTTATTATAGTTTTTGTCTATAAACACAATGCTTTCTTTGAGTTGAGGCATGATGTTTTCTAGATCAATAATTATTTCTGGAGGATTTTCCACAAACCCTTTATGGATCATCGTTGCTTTTCCATAGTAATTGGGCTGAAGAAGTGTTTCAGAAGCAAGCCCCCAATCTATAAAAGGGGTGGCCAAAGAAGCATTGCGATATATACTTAAATTATTGCCCAATACTACTACCTTTTTGTCTTTTACAAATTTTTCATAAGGCGTGTTTAAAACCATCGTATGACTTCGGTCAATTTGTTTTTGTATACCAAGCCAATTAAAAATTAACGCCATATTAACGTATAAAATAGCAGTTAAAAAAAACATAAAAATCAATTCCGTTTTAAATGATTTTTTTATCAACAAGAAATAGTGCGTGATAATCACCGCTATCGTTGGAACAAATATGATATAGGATGATATTAATTTTTCCATCCAAAATAACAAACCAAATGATAATAAAAGCCAAACGATAACTAGTTGAATTAATCGCAATTGGTAATTGGAAAAACGATTTCTTTTGAAAACTCGAAAAATTCCGATAATAAAAAAGAGTACTACAGGTGCTGTGATGTATAGTACTGTTTGATAGCTTAAATAATCAATTTTATTTGGAGAAAAAACCTTAGTAGAAAAAACAGTCCAAGCAGCACTTGCTCCATCTATAATATAAAAATAAGAAATGACCAGAAAAAGAGGTAACAAAAAACCGTATACTACTAATAGGTATCTTCTTCCAATTGTGCTAGAAAAAAAAGCAAGAATAATAAGTGCAATGCCTCCAAAAATAGCTGATGGAAAATAAAAAAGTGTGGCAATACCCAAATATACGCCAATATAAAAGATGGGCTCATCCGCTTTTATTCTAAACTCTACTTGTCGAAATATATTATTCATCGCTAAAAGGATAAATGTACTGCTCATTAATATGGGTGATAGGGGGTACATATCAGACGATAATGACATCAGAATTCCATAAATTAATGCAGGTACATACGTTCCTTCATTGTATAATTTATTTTTATAAGTAATGGCATTAAATAAGATGCTTTGATAAAACATGAGAAAAAACCCAAGAATATGGTAAACCCATGTGGATTTACCAAAAACATAATCAATAAGCATATAAATCCATGCCGATAGAGGAGAAATGTCTTCCCATAAAGACACATATAATGTAGCACCATTAGCCAGACTTTCGCCCACCAAAAGGTGATTCAATTCGGGCAGAGTAAGTGTTATCCCATGAATATAATATGGTAGTCTTACGAGCAATAAAAGAACGAAAAGAACAATAATTCGAAAAGGGTCGTTTATTCTAAAAAAGCTAATCAAAACTTTGACAATGTGTATTTTGTGAAAAAAGTATTATGCCGAAATTAATTCATAAATAGTGAAAAATGAAAACAGAATGAAACTTTACTGTAATTGATTGGCATTCCGACCTTAGAAATTGATATTTGTACTATGAATGAGAGCAAACGACAACAAAAAGTAGCTAAGCTTTTGCAAAAAGACTTAGGTGATATTTTTCAACGAGACACACGTGGAATATTGGATGGGGCATTTGTTACCATTGCAGATGTTCAAATAACCCCTGATTTAAGTATTGCTTTTGTAAATATTAGCATGATGATGGTAAAAGATAAAGAGGCGTTAATTGAGAAGATTAATGATAGAAAGAGTGAAATTAGAAGAGAGTTAGGAAATAAAATTGGCAAACAAGTTAGAATTATACCTAATTTAAAGTTTTTTGTAGATCAGGTTCAAGAAAATGCAAATAGAATGGACAAAATTATTGATCAGCTAAACATTCCGCCTGCGAAAGATGAGGATAATGAAACCCTATAAACCACTTTATTTTTGAACTTTCCTCTTTTTATAGCTAGACGATATTTCTTTTCTACAAGAAAACGGAACTTCATTAGTATAATCTCTATTATCTCAATGATAGGAGTGTCTATCTGTACGGCTGCATTAGTAGTAGTTCTGTCGGTGTTCAATGGTTTAGAAGGGTTGTTATTTTCACTCTACTCTACGTTTGATCCCGAAATAAAAGTTGAAGCAGCAACAGGAAAGACTTTTGTTTATAACGATGCATTAAAACAAAAAATCTCGGCAATACAAGGTGTGGACATTATAACTGATGTAATAGAAGATTATGCATATGTTAAATATAAAGATGCTGACAAAGTGATTACCCTAAAAGGAGTAAATGAAAACTTCTTAAAACAAGAGCGAATTAACGATAATATAGTAGAAGGTGAATTGAAGTTAAAAAAGAGCGAAGTAAACTATGCGATTGTAGGTAGGGGCATTCAATATGCATTGTCGTTTTCTACAAAAGAAGACTTTCATGCATTGCAACTTTTTTATATTAAAAATCCAAAGGCAGGATCTGTTGACCCTAGTAAGCTTTATAGTAAACAAAACATTCTGCCAGGAAGTGTTTTTGCAATAGAACAACATTACGATGACAACTATATTATTGTTCCCGTAGAATTTGCGAGTACCTTATTGAATTACGGTAAAAAACGCACGTCTCTTGAAATTAAAACCTCTTCGGGAAATTCGATAAAAGATGTAATAGGAGATTTAAAAGAAATATTGGGAAAAAATTTCTTAGTACAAGATAGGCATCAGCAACAAGCTGACTTATATAAGTTGCTAAACCTAGAAAAGCTATTCGTGTTTTTAGTATTCTCCTTTATATTGGCTGTTGGGTCTATTAATATTTTCTTTTCGTTATCCATGTTAGCCCTAGATAAAAAAAAGGACGTTGCAGTATTATATGCTATGGGGGCATCTGATATTACTGTTAAAGGAATATTCTTGTCCGAAGGAGCTATTATTTCTATTGGAGGCGCCATATTAGGCTCTATTCTAGGGGCATCTATTTGTTTGATTCAGCAAAAATATGGGCTAATAGGCATGGGTACTCAAAGTACTGTGATTTCAAGTTATCCGATACAAATGCAACTTTCAGACTTTGTATATACTGCATTAAGTATTACTGCCATCACGTTTGCAGCCTCTTATCGACCAGCCGTAATTGCGACTCGATATAATAAAGCAAATTTACTATAAAAAATCCTGTTAATTGTTACTATATTTTAGTCCAAAATCTGTAATTTGCGAATCTGTCTGTAAAAAAATAAATAATAAAAAGGGGGATTAGCGTCCTTTTAAAGAAGGAAATACAGGGTGAAAACACGTAATATCATATTTACAACTTCTTATTTAAATAGGAAGCTGTTTTTTTTACCAAGTATGACATCCATTTGATTAGAAAGTAGAAAATGAAGGTTTCCGCACATCAGCCATTTCAGATTATTTACTCTTTGTTTCAGCACGAATATCTTGGGTATTTGTTTGAATCATTCGTAGTACATAAGGATGAAAAAGGGAATTTAACCTTTCGTCACCAAAACATTTCCTCAGCTAATGCCAACGATTTTGCCTCTGGACTAGACAAAAATGATTATAAGCTAATTACAATCATGGATTCTATGCAACAAGATGTTGTGGTGAAGAAGTTTCATAAAAAACAGATAAAAACGCTGGATTTCTTTTTGAAAGTATATGATAAAGAAAAGGGGAACACTCTACTACAAAAGGAAATCGACAAATACCTTGAAAGAAGGCGGGTAAACGTACTAGATCTTATAAAGGGTAAAGAGCTCTATGAAATGGGGAGTGATGGAGAGCCTACGTGGAAAAAAATTAATGTGCAAAATGAAAAGGCGACCGTTCTGTTTCATTTTAGACGAAATGAAGAAAACACACACTACTTCCCCACAATAAAGCATAATGGGGAAAAAATAGATTTTCAATATAAAGGAGCTTACATTATTTGCAATGATCCTGCCTGGATGGTGCTTAATGAAAACCTATACAGTTTTAAAAAAGAAGTAGATGGTAAAAAGCTAAAACCTTTTTTGAATAAAAACTTTATAGCGATACCAAAAAATGTAGAGGAAACCTATTTTAATAAGTTTGTAGCGCCACTAATTGCCTCATTTGATGTATATGCTAAAGGTTTTGAAATCAATAGTGAAAGTTATGACCCTATTACTTTAGTAAGTTTTTCTGAATTACAATCAAATAACGGCAATCCATTAACATTATTTGGTCAACAAAATGAAGAAGCTAGTGAAGGTAAAATAGTGTTTGATTTATCCTTTCAATATGGAAAGTATAAGTTTAAATCAGATCATGCCAAAAAAGTAAGTGTTACTGTAGAACGCAAGGATGATGATTATGTGTTTCATCGAGTAAATAGAAAGCTCGATGTCGAAAAGAAAGTTATAAAAATTTTTCAAGAAAAAGGACTTGAGTTTGTACACTCAAAAGTGGTTTTGCCTAAACCAAAAGCGTTTGACTGGATGAACCAGAATAGGTTAATCTTAGAAGAATTAGGCATTACATTCAGCCAAACACTATTAAACGGAAAACGATATTTTACAGGTATTTCTAGTATTAATATGGAGGTGCGTGAAAACATAGATTGGTTTGATATTAACGCAATTGTAATCTTCGGTGAGTATGAAATTCCTTTTAAGCAAATACGAAAACATATCTTAAATGGCACCAATGAATTTAAATTGCCAAATGGTGAATATGCTGTAATTCCTGAAAGCTGGTTTTCGGAATACTCTGAGCTGTTTGCCTTTATGGATGATGGTGATACGAGCCATAGACTGAAAAAACATCACTTGGCAATTGTACAAAATCTAAATGAAGGTAGTCTCGCAAAAGTTACCATGAGTAGGAAACTGCAATCTTTGCGTAATTTCGATGAAATTGAAGACATCCCTACCCCCGTTCATTTTAAAGGAGAGTTGCGACCTTATCAAAAAGCAGGGTATAATTGGTTGCACTTTCTTAATCAGTACAAATTTGGAGGCTGCCTAGCCGATGATATGGGGCTTGGTAAAACCGTGCAAACATTAGCCTTTCTTCAATCTCAAAAAGAGCAGGGAAAAGAAGGTGCTAATTTGCTGATTATGCCCACTTCACTGGTATACAATTGGGAGATGGAAGCTAAAAAATTCACCCCAAAGCTAAAAGTATATTCGTATACTGGAGCTCAACGAAAAAAAGACGCATCATTATTTAAAAATTATGATATCGTTATTACTTCTTATGGCATTACACGGCTGGACATTGATCTTTTAAAAAGTCATTACTTTAACTATATTATATTAGACGAATCGCAAGCAATAAAAAATCCTAGTTCTAATATCGCTAAGTCCGTTCGGCAGCTTAAGTCAAATGCTCGACTTATTTTATCGGGCACTCCATTAGAGAACAGTACGATGGATCTTTGGTCGCAAATGACATTTATTAATGAAGGTTTGCTTGGAGGTCAATCATACTTCAAAAAACATTTTTTATTACCTATTGAGAAAAAAAATGACGTAGATAAAACCAAAAAGCTATACAGTATTATTAAACCTTTTATTCTTCGCAGGCATAAGTCGCAAGTAGCGACTGAACTACCCGAAAAAATTGAAAACGTTCAGTACTGTAGCATGAGTGAAGAT